>DATJGQ010000599.1:0-3279 GCA_035494815.1 Gemmataceae bacterium | reverse complement strand
CATGTGCGAAAGCGTCTGGTGGTAGGCGCCGGAAACGGCCGCCGAAGGTACCCAATCCTGAGCCAGACACAGGTGCTGCATGGCTGTCGTCAGCTCGTGTCGTGAGATGTCGGGTTAAGTCCCATAACGAGCGAAACCCTTGTTTCCAGTTGCCAGCGAGTAAAGTCGGGGACTCTGGAAAGACTGCCGGTGTTAAACCGGAGGAAGGTGGGGATGACGTCAAGTCCTCATGGCCTTTATGCCCGGGGCTGCACACGTGCTACAATGGCGTGAACAAAGGGACGCAAACTCGCGAGAGGGAGCAAATCCCAAAAAACACGCCCCAGTTCAGATTGCAGGCTGCAACTCGCCTGCATGAAGTTGGAATCGCTAGTAATCGCGGGTCAGCAACACCGCGGTGAATGTGTTCCTGAGCCTTGTACACACCGCCCGTCAAGCCACGAAAGGGAGGGACGTCCGAAGTCGCTTTCACCAGTGCCGAAGACGGACTTCCTGATTGGGACTAAGTCGTAACAAGGTAACCGTAGGGGAACCTGCGGTTGGATCACCTCCTTTCTAAGGATTTCTTAGAACCACGGTCGCGGTAACGCGGCCGCGGAAACCAATCATGTTACGCATCCTCGCAAACTGGTAACCCACGTATCGGGCAGCCGAGTCAAAGATAGCCCCGCCGTTCGCAAGGACGGCGGGGTTTTTTTGTTGCGCCCCCACCTTGACGTAACCGGCCCTCCCGCCGCATGATGAGAGTCGACTTTACCGAAGGAGTTAGACACGCCGGAACCATCGTACGAAGAGTTGAAGGCGGAACTTGAACGCGTCCGCAAAGAGCGCGACGATTTTCGGGCCAGTCTTGCGGACGTCTTGAAGCGCCATTTCCAGTTCGATCTCGACGAGTGGGAGGCCGAGCTGAAGGACTATCAGATGAACGGCGGCATCCCGTTCTCCGCCATCTGGGACATGCTTGAGGCCGAATTCGGGATCAAGCGATGAGCCCGCCTTCTTACCACATCGACTTTGGACAACGCGTCCGCAACGAAATTCGAGTCCTCGCCTTACGGGCCACCCGCAAAGGGTTGCTCGGAGCGCACACCACATCACTGCGGAAAATGGAAGAGCAACGTCAAGTCGACCCGACCGGTTGGGGGCGATCCGCTCTACCAGTTCCCGGTGTTCGGCTGGCTCGTCTATCAACGGGCGGTCAATCCACTGCATGTCTCATATGGCGTGGATGAGGTTCGCAAGATAGTTTACGTCAAGTCGGTTCGTCCGTTCCCCGGCGGCGGGCTCGAATCCGTCCCGTAAGATAGCCGCATGGCCTCTGGTAAACGGATCGTCCTCGCCACGTTCGGGTCGCTCGGCGACTTGCACCCGATCCTGGCCGTTGCCCTCGGCTTGAAAGAGCGAGGCCACCGGCCCGTTCTCGTCACTCAAATCGAACACAAAGCCAAAGTCGATGCGGCGGGCGTCGAGTTTGCACCGCTGCGGCCGGGACTGGCCGACCTGGGCGAGCGCAATGAGCTGCTCCGCCGCATCATGGATCAACGGACCGGCTCGGAGTTCATCATCCGCCAAGTCGTGATGCCGCACGTGCGGCTGGCCTACGAGGACATTGCCGCGGCCGCCCACGGGGCCGACTTTCTCGTCTCGCACGTCCTCACGCTCGGCGTTCCGATCGTCGCGGAAAAACTCGGCGTCCCCTGGGCCTCGACGGCCCTGCAGCCGCTGGCGTTTTTTTCGGCGTACGACTTCCCCGTTCTCGCGCAACGGCCCGAACTGGCCCATTGGCGATGGCTCGGGCCGCGCGTGTTCGGCGGGCTGATCGGGCTGATGAAGCGGATGGTTCGGCCGTGGTGCGCGGAAGTCTTTCGGCTGCGGGCGGATCTCGGCCTGTCGCGCGGACATCCTGACCCGCTGGTCGACGGCCAATGGTCGCCGCGGCTCAACCTCGCACTTTTCTCGAAGGCGCTCGCCAGGCCGCAGCCGGACTGGCCGCGGAGTACGGTCCTTACCGGCTTCCCGTTCTTTGATCGCGGCGAGCAGGGCGAAGGAATGAACGAAAGCATTCGGTCGTTTCTCGACCGCGGTCCGCCCCCGGTCGTCTTCACGCTCGGCTCCTCGGGCGTGTACGACGCCGGCTCGTTCTATCGGGAGAGTGCGAAGGGCGCGACCCGCGCCGGCGTGCGGGCGGTACTCGTGATCGGCAACGACGAGCGTAACCGGCCGGACCGCTCGTTGCCGGACGACATCTTTGTCACCGAGTATGCGCCCTTTTCCGAGCTGTTTCCTCGCGCCGCCGCGATCGTCCATCAGGGGGGCGTGGGCACCGTGGCACAAACGCTCCGCGCCGGCGTGCCGATGCTGGTGATGCCGTTCAGCCACGACCAGCCGGACAATGCCGACCGCGTCCGCCGGCTCGGCGCGGGCCGGGTGATCGATCGTCGGACGTACACGGCGGCCCGCGCGGCGGACCACTTGCGACGGTTGCTCGGCGACGGGCATTATCGCGAGCGGGCGGCCGCGATCGGCAAGTTCGTGCGCGACGAAGACGGCGTCGGCGCCGCGTGCGACGCACTCGAATCGTCCCTGCGATAACCCGGCAAGCGATCGGTCACTGCGTCTGGCGGAAGCAGCGGACGCAGTTTTTTTCGTCTCGGGACGCCACTTCCAACAGCGCGGGCACGCGGCTTGCCTCACTCACCCAGTCTGGAACAGACCCGCCCGGCCCGTGCGGTTGGTCCGCGCGGCGGGGGCGGGGGCACGTGAGGCGGCGGCAGGTTGTCGCCGGTAGGCTTGCCACAGGATGAAGGGGCAGAGTGATGTCTGTTGAGTCGTCGCGGGAATCGCCGTCCCGCCGCCCGAACGGCGAAGGTCAATCATATGTTTCGGTTTCGCCCGTCATTATTCAATCTCGAGACCCGGGAAGTCTTATCTTCGGCGGCGGTGATCGCCCCGCCGTCGGCTCCGGCCCTCGTCTCCGGGCCCCACGCGCCGGTGGGGCAAATCGTCCCCATGTCGATCACGAACGTCGTCAATGCGGGTGGTAACCTTGTGGCACAAGGCCTGCTCGGAAGCACGCCGTTTACCGCGCCGCTGACGCTCAGTACGCGCCCGAACACGGCGGCCGCCCCCGACGCGGCCACCGCTCCATGTCCGATCCTCGACCTCACGCTCGGACCGATCGACCTGAACCTCCTCGGCCTGGAGGTCAAGACCAGTCAAATCTGTCTGAATCTTACGGCCCTTCCCGGGGAAGGAAATCTGCTGGGTAACTTGCTGTGC
>DATJGQ010000598.1:0-3421 GCA_035494815.1 Gemmataceae bacterium | reverse complement strand
TCGGTCTGAAACTGCGAGTGCATGCCGACCAGTTCAGCGCCGACTATGGGTCGGCGGTCGCCGCGGAGGTCGGCGCCGCTACAGCGGACCATCTGGAAGCGACCACCGAGGCGGGGCTGGAGGCGCTGCACGCGGCCGGGGTCGGGGCGGTCACCGCCGACCATCTCGAATGCACCACCGAGGCGGGACTGAAGGCGCTCCATGCGGCAGACGTCCAGCCGGTCCTGCTGCCGGGCGCGGTGTACGCGCTCGGGCTGCACAAGTACCCGGATGCTCGCCGGATGATCGAGCTGGGGATGAAGCCAGTGCTCGCAACCGACTTCAATCCCGGGTCTTCGCCGACCGCCTCCATGCCGATGATTCTCTCGCTCGCCTGCACTCAGATGAAGATGACGCCCGCCGAGGCGATCCAGGCCACGACCATCCATGCCGCGCAGAGCCTGGGACGGGCGCGAGAGATCGGGTCACTCGAGCCGGGCAAGCGCGCCGACTTCGTGGTTCACGATTGCTCGGACTACCGCGAAATCCCCTACTTTTTCGGGCGCGAGACTGCCAAAAAGATCTATATCGCGGGCGAGCTGCAAGCGCTATCATAGGGGGCATGTCGAAGCCGCTTTCCCGCCGCCGGTTTGCGCAAACCGCGGCCGCCGCTGGGCTGACTGCCCTCCTGCCCTCGAACGTCCTGCGGTCCGCGACCGCGCCGCGAAAGGCCGTCGTCCTCGCCGACGAGACCATCGGCCGCGTCAAGCCGGAGTTCCACGGCCACTTCGCCGAGCACCTCGGCTCCTGCACGTACGGTGGCATCTGGGTCGGGAAGAAGTCGCCGATTCCGAACGTGAACGGCTTCCGCAAGGCCACGGTCGATGCTCTGAAAGAGCTGGGCGTGCCCGTGCTGCGCTGGCCGGGCGGCTGCTTCGCCGACGACTACCACTGGCGCGACGGCATCGGACCGGCCAACAAGCGGCCCAAACGGGTCAACATCCATTGGGGCAATTACACCGAGGACAACAGCTTCGGCACACACGAGTTCATCGAGTTCTGCCGCCTGATCGGCGCGGAGCCGTATTTCGCGGCGAACGTCGGCAGCGGGACGCCGCAGGAGATGCGCGACTGGATCGAGTACTGCAACTACCCCAAGGGCAGCACGCTCTCGGACGAGCGCGCCGCCAACGGGTCGCCCGAGCCGTTCCGCGTGAAGTACTGGGGCATCGGCAACGAGCTGTGGGGCTGCGGCGGCAATCTGAGCCCGCAAGAGACGGCGATGCAGTTCCGCCAGTTCGCCAGCTTCGCGCGTAACTTTGACCGCGATTACTCGCTCTACCTGATCGGCTGCGGTCCGAGCGGGAACGACGCCAACTGGACGCGCGGCTTCATGGACACGCTAGCGCTGCAAAACAAGGTCGGGATGATGCACGGATACTCGTTCCACTTCTACGAGAACGGCATCCTGCCGCCGGTCGAATTCACGCCGGCGGCGATGAACACGCAGTTCAACATCTTCCCGCGGGTCGAGCAGGCGATCGTGCAGCAGCGCTCGCTGCTCGACACGTACGACCCCGGCCGCCGCATCGGCCTGATCCTCGACGAGTGGGGCGTGTGGGACCGCATCCCGCAGGCCGACGAGCGGAAGTACGGGCGCCTCTGGCAGCAATCGACGATGCGGAGCGCGGTGGGCGCGGCGCTCGGACTGAACATCTTCAACCGGCAGGCCGACAAGCTGTACATGGGCAACATCGCGCAGATCGTGAACGTGCTGCAGTCGGTCCTACTCACCGACGGCCCCGAGGGCAGGAACACGGTCCGCACGACCAGCTATCACGCGTTCGCTCTGTTCAAAGGCCATCGCGGCAAGATGGCCGTCCGCACCGAGGCGGACGGGAACAAGATGCCGAGCTTCGGCGGACGCGGCGGCGGTCCACCGCAGACCGACACGCCGCACGAGCTCTCGATCTCGGCATCGCGCGAAGGCGGCGAGCTGGTGATCACGCTCGTCAACGCGCGGCACGATACCGACATGGACGTCGAGTGCGCGCTGCGCGGGGTGACGGCGAAGTCCGGCCGGGCGCAGATTCTGCACGACTCGGACATCAATGCCTGCAACACCTTCGATCAGCCCGACAAGATCACCGTGAAGTCGCACGAGGTCGGAGTGCAGGGCGGGAGCCTGAAGATCACGCTGCCGGCGCTGTCGGTCGCGACCGTGACGCTGCAGGTGGCGTAGCTTCTGTGGCGGCCGGAGACCCGACCTCGTTGTCGTTGATTGAGCCTATTGTCCGACGGTAAAGAAAAGACCTGAGTTGGCCGAGACTCCTCCCGTGTCGATCGTCAGGGGATATTCGCCGGGCGCGAGCGTGGGGACGACCACGTTGAACTGATAGAGTCCGATGAGCCCGGGAGTGAGTCCTGCGTACTGGAGGGTTACGGTCGTGCCGCCGATTCGCATGACCGGCTGGGGCTGGATGGCGGTCAGTCCGGCTGCGACTGTGCCTGACGCGACAGCGGGAGTGACGGGGCCGAAGCCGATCCCGTAGATCGTGACAACTTCGCCCGGTTTGGCAGGCCGGAAATTCAATCCGGCGATGAGGCCCGTGCGGCCGACGAAGGCCTGGTCGGCGAACTGAGCGACGACGTATTGCTTGCCGTCGATCTTGAACGCTTCGGGAGCGAGGAGCGCCGGAGCGATCGCCTTCTTCTCCATCGCGACCGAGTTGCTTTTGACGCCGTTCGCCGTCACCTGAATCGGGATGCCGGGGCCGAGGGTCGAGTCGTCCGGCGCCTGGACATTGACTTGGGTGGCATTCGAGAAAGCCACGAATGCCGGGAGGTTGTTGACGGTCACGCTGATCTTGCTGCGGTCGTCGCTGAACCCAGTGCCATAAATCTCGAGCCAGGTTCCGGAGGCAAGTCCGGCGTCGGCATTGAACCCGCTGGCGCTGACGACCTTGGTGATGGCCGGAGCCGCCGTTGCCGGCGCGTCGGGCTTTAACGTGTAGTTCGCGGTGTAGATGTGGTCGCCGTTTTCGTTGCCGCTATTGTTGGCGGCGTTGGCAGCCACATAGATCTTCACATCGCCGACGTTCGACGCGGGAGCGGTCCACTGCACCTGGATGGTGTTGGTCCGGAACGGCGTCGTGTGCTCGATAAACTGGACCTGCCGGTTTGCCGGGCAGCCGGCGGGTCCTTTGGGCGGCAGGTTGTCGTCGTCGCACTTGACCTGCTGGCTGGCGCCGGGGGTGAAGTCGCCTGCCTGTCCGTTGGCGGGGTCGCTGGCGAGCCGGGCGGTCATTTCGAAGCCGTACACGCGCGCCGCTGAGTCCGTAATGACGATCGTGAAGGTTTGAGACTGGCCGGGAGTGTACTGCAGGCCGTTCGGGAACTGGACTTCGACCTTGCCGCCGCCGCCGTTCAACGGCGTTCCGAG
>DATJGQ010000597.1:0-5312 GCA_035494815.1 Gemmataceae bacterium | reverse complement strand
GTCGTTAGCAGTCTCCGTCGCCGGCGGCGCCGCCAGATGCGGGCGTTGTCGCAGTGCGGTGGTTGCACCGTCCACCCTGTGAGAGCATCCATGACGAGATACCAGATTGGATTCCTGGCGATCCTCTTCCTGTCGGGCTGTGGCGACAACTCGGGCGTCGGACCGACGTTTCCGGTCACTGGCACGATTACGATCAACGGCCAACCGCTCATCGCGCAAACCGCGATGGTGCTCTTCAAGCCGGACGCGTCGCGGGGTAATCTCGGCCATTTCGATCCGGCCGGCGCATTGGACGGCCAGGGCCACTACGTGCTTTCTACCGCGGGAAAAACGGGAGCGCCGCCCGGATGGTACAAGGTTGTCGTCACCGCCACCGCAACGGATGTGAGCGTGCCGCCGGGCAAGCGCCGCGACCACCCGCATCCGAAGTCCCTGGTCGCCGCCAAGTACGGACAGGCCGCCACCACGACCCTCTCCGTCGAAGTCGTCGAAAGCCCGGCAGCCGGCGCGTACGACTTGAAGCTCACACAGTGAATCCATCAAAGGGGGGAGTTGTCATGTTGCACTACAAGGAGCGTCTGACATGCGACGGTTTTCTCTGGTCCAGCACATCGCCCCCCCGCGGCGTCGGAGCGCGTTCACGCTCATCGAGCTGCTCGTCGTGATCGCGATCATCGCCGTTTTGATCGGCCTCTTGCTGCCCGCGGTGCAAAAGGTCCGCGAGGCGGCGGCCCGGACGACGTGCGCCAATAACCTCAAGCAACTGGCCCTGGCCGTTCATAACTACCACAGCGACCGCGGATCGTTCCCGCCCAACACCTATTTCAGCTACGATCCGACCGGGCCGAACTGGAGCTGGATGGCCCACCTGCTGCCGTACGTCGAGCAGGACGCACTCTATCGGGCCGCCCGTGTGACCGGATCGCCGCCGAACAATATCAACCAGAGCCTGCCGCAGATCGCGACGTCGGTCAAAGGGTTTCTGTGCCCGAGCGACCCGGACGCTTTCGACGCGCCGAAGTCGTATCCGTCGAATTACGATATGCTGGACCCCGTCCGCGGCCCGCTGGTCTACGCGGTGACCTGCTACAAAGCCAATATCGGCACGAACTGGGGCGGCGGCGCCCCGGGCAGCTCGCTCTGGTGGGGGACCGATCCGCAATGGTGCGTCGCCGACCCGAACAATCATGACCCGAACACGACCTACGACGGCTGCGTCTACGGCAACGGCGTCATCTTCGAGGCGGCCTCGCCCATCAAGCTCACCGACGTGACCGACGGCACGAGCAATACGATTATGATCGGCGAAGCGGTCAGCGGTAAGGACTACCAGTCCGCCTGGTGCCATATGGACAACGCCATCGCCACGAGCACCTACCCGCCCAACGCCAAAAACCCGGCCACCGGCAAGGAGTACCCGCCGGACCAGTGGTGGAATCGTTATGCCTTCACCAGCAACCATACGGGCGGCGCCCAATTCGCCATGACCGACGCGTCGGTCCGGTTCATCGCGGACTCGATCGACTTGCAGACGTTCCGGGCGATGGGCACTCGGGCGCAAGGTGAGGTGGTGTCCGGCCCCTAAGACAAGATGCCGACCATGAAACCGAACAGTACTGACTGGCCGGCCCGGGCGGAGACGATCGCCCGGGATGTGTTGGCCCGCCACGCCGACGACGTCGACCGCCGGGCCCGCTGGCCGGCCGAGAGTCTCGCGGCGCTCGGCGAGGCGGGCTTCCTCGGCCTGACCGTGCCGGAGGAGTTTGGCGGTGCGGGGCAGGGCCCGCGGACGTTTTTCGCCGTCATGCGGGCGCTCAGCGGCCAGTGCGCCTCGACCGCCATGATCTACCTGATGCACGTCTGTGCCGCTCAGGTGATCGTGGCGGCCAAAGAGTTCCCGACCCGCGACTCGATCCTTCGAGACATGGTCGCGGGCCGGCACCTGAGCACGCTGGCGTTCAGCGAAAAGGGCTCTCGCAGCCATTTCTGGGCGCCGGTCAGCCAGGCCGTGGCGGATGGCGGCCAGGTTCGCATCTCCGCCGAGAAATCGTTCGTGACCAGCGCGGGACATGCCGACAGCTACGTCGTCTCGACCCGGGCCGCCGGCGCGACGGAGCCGATGGCCAGTACTCTTTATTTCGTGCCGCGCGACGCCCCCGGGGTGACGGTCAGCGGCGCATGGAACGGCCTGGGCCTGTGCGGCAACGCCAGTGCCCCGGTTCGACTGGCGGGAGTTACTGTGCCGGCGTCCCAGCGGCTCAGCGGCGAGGGCGAAGGACTCGGCGCGATGCTGAATGTGGTGCTCCCCTGGTTCCAGTTGGGAGCCTCGGCGGTGGCGCTCGGCGTCGCGACGGCCGCGACCGACGGGCTCCGTCAGCACCTGCTCGCGTCGAAGCTCGAACATCTCGGCCAATCGCTCGCCGACCTGCCGACGCTCCGTGCCCGCCTGGCGCAAATGCGGATCGCCGTCGACACCCAGCAGGCCTTCCTGCGGCAAGTCGCCGGCGGGATGGAAGACGGTCAACCGGACATCCTGCTCTCACTGCTGGAGAGCAAAGCCGCGGCGGTCGAGTCGGCGGTGCAGGTGACGGACCTCGCGGTCCGCGCCGGCGGCGGGGCGGCGATCGGCCGGCACCTGAGCCTCGAACGCAACTTCCGCGACGCCCGCGCCCTCTCGGTCATGGCCCCGACGACCGACGTCCTGTATGACTTCATTGCCAAAGCACTCCTGGAAATGCCGCTGTTTTGAGGTGTCGCCGTGGACGATCCGATCCTGATCGGTGCCGTGGCCTACGACCCGCGCGTCGTCCCCATCTGGGAGGGGATGCGCGATTACTTCCGCGAGGCCGGCCCGCCCATTGACTACATCCTGTTTTCCAACTACGACCGGCAGGTGCAGGCGCTGCTCGCGCGGCAAATCCACATCGCGTGGAACACCAACCTGGCGTGGGTCAAGGTGCACCAGCGGACAAAGGGCACGTGCCGCGCGCTGGCGATGCGCGACGTCGACGCGCACTTCACGACCATTTTCGTGGCGCGCACCGACAGCGGCATTCAGTCTCTCGCGGACCTGCGGGGCAAGCGCGTGGCCCTCGGCTCGGCCGACTCGGCACAGGCCGCCATCTTGCCGCTACAGTTCATGCGCGAGGCCGGCGTCGAACCCGAGCGGGACACGAAGCTGCTGCGGTTCGATCTGGACGTCGGCAAGCACGGCGATACCGGCACGAGCGAGTTGGAAGTCCTGCGGGCGTTACGCGACGGCCGCGCCGACGCCGGCGTCCTCGGCGATACCACCTGGGCCAAGCAGGTCGCCGAGGGCCGCGTCGACAGCAATCTGATCCGACCGATCTGGACCTCCCCCGGGTACTGCCACTGCAATTTCACCGTGCTCGCGGACTTTCCCGAGGACCGCGGCCGGCGCTGGACCGAGTCGCTGCTGGCGATGCGCTACGACAATCCGCGATGGCGCGAACTGATGGACCTGGAAGGGCTCAAGCGCTGGATCACTGCGACGCCGGACGTCATGGCCGGCTATCGCGTTCTCTTCGACGCCGTCGAGGATCAGGGCCTCGCGCGCAAGTGGCTGGTATGATGCGATCATGACAAGCGAGTCTTTCCCCGAGCCGGCGGCCCGCGTGAACGGCGGGTCGCTCGGCGTGGGCACCGGCCTGTTAATGCTGCTGCGCGAGGCGATGGAGGCCCTTCCGGGTGGCGCGGTCATCGCCGTTCGCACGTTGGACCCGGCGGTGGTTCACGACCTGCCCGCGTGGTGCCGCGTCATGGCCCATACCTATCTCGGCGTTAAGCCGTCGACCGACGGCCCGACCTATTACTTTCGGAAGTCAGAATTGGCGGCGGCCGCCGAGGCGAAGCCGGACTGGGGCGTCCGCGTGCCGTTGCGGCCAGACGGCGAATTGCATACCCGCGACTGGATGGCCGGCCGCGTCGCCGACGTCCCGGCCGAGGCGCCGACCACGACCGGCTTCGCCCCGCGCGGCGCGATCGTGGAGGCGGGGGCGCCGGCGTTCGACTTCAGCATCAACTCCCGCGACGCCGTCTGGGCGGTTGAAGTCGCCGACCTGTACGAGCAGGCGACCGCCAACCAGTGGGACGCGTCGCGCGACATCCCCTGGCACCTGCTCAAGCCGCTGCCCGATCCGCTCGAACGGGCGGTGTGCCAACTCATGACGTTCCTGACGGAGAACGAGTACTCGGCCCTCTACGTCCCCGCGAAGTTCCTGCCGCGGATCAACCCGCAGTTCAGCGAGGTCGTCTTCTTCCTCAGCACGCAGATGATGGACGAGGCCCGGCACATCGAGGCGTTTACGAAGCGCGCGCTCGCCAACGGAGGCGGCCTGCAGTACTCAGCCGCGTCGACGCAACTGAGCCTCAAGACGCTCTTCGACCAGCATGACTTCACGACCGCGTCGTTCTTGTTATCGGTGTTGGGCGAGGGGACATTCCTTGACCTGTTGCGGTTCATTCAGGATTACGCACCGGACCCGGTGACGGCCGAAATCTGTCGCCGCGCACGGGCCGACGAGACGCGGCACGTTCACTTCGGCATGGCCCACGTCCGCTACTACCTCGCCCAGGACCCGGCGCATTACGAGGAGTTGCGTGCGGCGGTGCGGCAGCGCGCGGCCGTGATGAGCAGCATCACCGAGGTGAGCCCGCGGGTGCAAGAGGCGCTCGCCGTCGTCGCCGCCGGCGGCCTCGACCCGTCACGGCTCGCCGAGGGCACACGTCAGGTTCGGGTTCTGATGGACGAAATGCACGCTAATCGCCTGAAACGTCTTCAGGTCGCCGGCTTCACGTCCGAACAGGCCGACGAAATCTCACGGCTGCACACGCCCAACTTCATGTGACAACCGTCCGGACACGAACCGCGGTTTTTCTTTGACAGACCGGCACCGGCGCGTGACGATGCGCGCTGCCGCGGTGGGGCCGGGGACGAGCGTCGTGGCCTCGCCGGGCGGCTCTCATTTCATCACTCTCAAGGGGTCTCTCCCATGCGGCCGTACACGGTCCGTCCCCGACGGGCGTTCACCCTCATCGAACTGTTGGTGGTGATCGCCATTATCGCGGTACTCATTGGCCTGCTGTTGCCCGCGGTCCAAAAAGTCCGCGAGGCGGCGGCGCGAATGAGTTGTCAAAACAACCTCAAACAGATCGGTTTGGCGTTTCACAACTTCCACAGTGCCAACGGGTGCTTCCCGGCGTGGGGGTTCGACTTCCCGACCAACCCTCGCGCGGCCAACCCGTACGGTGACCAGCGGCAGGGGTTCTCGGGCATCGTCATGGCGGTAGAG
>DATJGQ010000596.1:0-3209 GCA_035494815.1 Gemmataceae bacterium | reverse complement strand
CGCCGGCCGGCGAGGCCTTGCGAGCCGGCCGATGCGCGGGCCAGCCGCCGGCTCGCAAAGCCTCGCTCGCCGGCGAAGCTGGCGCCACGACTTTCCTCCTCTCCTGGGCCGCCGTCTGGCTCGGGTTCTTCTCGTTGGCGCAAACCAAGCTGCCAAACTACATCCTGCCCGTTTATCCGCCGGTCGCGTTGATAATCGCCAAATACCTCGACGGCTGGCGGCGCGGCGCGACGACGATCAAGCCCGCCGTCTGGCGGCTTGCGCTCGGCGGGCTGACGGTCATCGGCATCCTTACGGTCGTCGGCCTGTTGGTCGGCGGCGGAAACCTCCCGGCCTTTCGCGCGAGAACCCTCCCGGGCCTTGGCATGTGGGCTTGGGTGGGAGCGGTCCCGATCATCGGGGCGGTAATCGCGGGGTGGTGTCTGCGACGCGACCGGAGAGCCGGTCTCGTTACGACTCTGTCGACCTTGGCCGTCGCCTACGTCAGTTTAATGGCGGCCCTTCCTCCGCGATCGGTGGATGAGCACAAGGCGCCGCGGGCGCTGGTCGCCGCCGCCGGGGCACGCCGCCCGGACGCCGAGGTCCGCGTCGCGGCCTTCGATTATTTTCAGCCGAGCCTCGTCTTCTATTGCCAACGGGAAGTCGTGCAGCTTTTTTCCGAACAGCAGGCGCTCGACTTCCTCCGCGGCCCCTTGCCCGCCTACCTCTTCTGCCCGGCCGAGACCTGGGACCGCCTGTCGCCGCGGGCCGCCGCGCCGGTCAGTCAGGTCGCGCGTCATCGGGACTTTTATCGCGGGTGCGAAATCGTCGTTCTGACCAACCGCTGACGGACGGCGCGGCCGGCGCGGGTCATGCCGGTTCTGAGGCCGGTGCCGTCACTCGCCAGTCGTTTGGGCGGCCGGTCACGGATGACTGCCCGGTCAGAACTTCCGATAAAGAGGCGTAGCGCCCCCGCTATCACCGGGAGTCACAACCATGACCCTCTCGCGCCGCCTCTCGGTCACCACCCTGGCGATGCTTTGCTTGGCACCGGCGGCGCGGGCCGACACGTTCTACGTGGTCGTCTTCGGGGCGCAGTCCAAGCCGCAACGCCCGAAATTCTCGCACTCGTGGGCGACGTTCGTTCGCATTCCGGGACAGGATTGCGGGGGCCCGCCGGCGCCGGACGCCGGCCCGCCGGAAATCTTCACCATCAGTTGGTATGCGGCTTCGCTCGAACTCCACCCCAACCGCTTGCTGCCCGAACCCGGTTGCAACCTGGAACTGCATCGAACGTTCCAGACCGTTCTGTCGCACTGCGAGAATATCGGGGCCTGGGGGCCGTTTCAGATCACTCCGGAGTTGTATTGTCTGGCGGCCAAGCACGCGCAGCGGCTCAATAACGGCGAACTACAGTACAAGACGATTGATTACGCCCACCTCCCGAATCGCGTCAGTAACTGCATCCACGCTCTTACCGTCTTCGTCCCCGATCGGCGGCGCGTCCGCATCGGCCGAACGAACTTTGGCGAAGTGGCCAGTTACTACGTCGCGGAGAATTACCGGAACCTGCTGATCTGCCCGTGCGAGGTCCATTGCTGGATCGCCGACCTGCTCGGGCTGGGGCAGTATCCGATCAAGTGGCGGCGGTTGGAAGACGGGCGGCCGAGGCCGAGCCGGGAGTACTAGCCGCGCACCAACTCCTGGAAGCGCGCCCGGAGTTGTTTGGTCACCGGGCCCGGCTTGCCGTTGCCGATCGGCCGGCCGTCGCATTTCACGACGGGGATGATTTCCGCCGCCGTACCTGTGAGGAAGAACTCGTCGGCGGTAAAGATGTCGTGTCGCGTCAGCACCATCTCGCGGACGTCCATGCCGGTGGACGTCGCCAACTCCATGACGGCGTTTCGAGTCACGCCTTCGAGGATGCCCGCGTCGATGGGCGGCGTGCGGATTTGTCCATTCTTGACCACGAAGACGTTGTCGCCCGTGCACTCGGCGACTTCGCCCTTGTGATTCAGCATGAGGGCTTCCAGGCAGCCGCCGCGGATCGCCTCGATCTTCGCCAGGATGTTGTTGAGATAGTTGAGCGATTTCACGCGCGGGCTCAGGGCCGCCGGATGGCTGCGGATCGTGGCGGCGGTGATGATCTCGAGCCCGTTCTCGTATAGCTCCTGCGGATACAGGCTGATGTCGTCCACGATGACGATCATCTGCGGGTCGCACTTGCGCGGGTCGAGGCCGAGCGTGCCGCTGCCGCGAGTGACCACCAGGCGGATGTAGCCGTTCTGCTTCTCGTTGACGCGGACCGTCTCCTCGACCGCGGCCGTCAGGGCCTCCTTCGACATCGGGATTTCCAGCCAGATGGAACGGGCGCTGTCATAGAGCCGGTCCATGTGCTGCTTGAGGCGAAAAACCTTGCCGTGATAAACGCGGATCCCCTCGAATACGCCGTCGCCGTAGAGCAGGCCGTGGTCGTAAACGCTGACTTTCGCCTCGGCCTTGTCGAAGAACTTGCCGTTGATCCAGACGCGGGGCATAAGAGACTCCGTCACGATGCGTGAGCGAAGAGGGAGAGCGTTTGCGCCGCCGGAACCTCGACGCGGCCGGCCGTGATCCGGACGACGCGGTCGGTGGCGGCGACTAACTCCAGGTTATGCGTCACCATCACAATTGTCAGCCCTTCTTCGCGATTCAGGCTCCGCAGCAGCTTCATGATGTCGCGGCCGGTTTCCTCGTCGAGGTTTCCGGTCGGTTCGTCGGCGAGCAGGACCCGTGGCCGATTGAGGAGGGCCCGGGCGATCGCCGCCCGCTGCATTTCGCCGCCGGAGAGTTCGCGCGGCTTGTGGGCGAGCCGGTGGCCGAGGCCGACGCGGTCCAATATGCCCGCCGCCCGTTTGCGCAACTCGGCCCGCCGACCCCACCAGCCGAAGACCGACTGCTCGATCATGGCCGGAATAAGGACGTTGTCGAGCGTGTTAAGTTCGGGGAGCAGGTGGTAGAACTGGAAAATAAACCCGAACGTGCGGTTGCGCAACTCGTCGCGTTGGCGGCCGGGCAAGTCGTCGATGCGACGGCCCTCGAGGCGGATTTCGCCGTCGTCCGGCGTGTCGAGCGTGCCGAGCAAGTGCAAGAGCGTGCTCTTGCCGGAGCCGGAGGCGCCGATGACGCTCAGAAACTCGCCGGGGTGGACTTCCAGGTCCAGGCCGCGGAGGACCGGGACGAGCGTCGTG
>DATJGQ010000595.1:0-3178 GCA_035494815.1 Gemmataceae bacterium | reverse complement strand
CTCCCTCGCGCTCGAGCGCGAGGGAGTCCTCGGGGCGCTTACGCGACCCCGCTCGCCTTTTTTTCGCTATACTGTCGCCGCCGGTTCCACTTTTCCGAGGACTCCCACCATGCCCCGCCGATTCTTCATCGTCGTCGTCGGTCTTATCGCCGTAAGTACGGCCGTCGTCATCGCCCAGGACACCCGCGAGTGGAAAAGCGGCATCGTCTGGCCGGAGCCGAAGGTCATCGATCCCGGCCCTCAGGGCGGCCCGCCGTCGGACGCGACCGTGCTCTTCGACGGCAAGGATCTCTCGAAGTGGGAGGGCGGCGACGCGTGGCTCGTGAAGGACGGCTACGCCGAAGTCCGCCGCCGCGACATCCGGTCGAAGGACAAGTTCGGTGATTTCCAGCTTCACCTCGAGTTCGCCACGCCGGCGGAGGTCCGGGGCCGCGGACAAGGTCGCGGCAACAGCGGCGTCTTCCTCGCCGACCGCTACGAGATTCAGATTCTCGACTCGTACGACAACAAGACCTATTTCGACGGCCAATGCGCCAGCATCTACAAGCAGACGCCGCCGATGGTCAACGCCTGCCGCAAGCCGGGCGAATGGCAGACGTACGACATCATCTTCGAGACCCCGCATTTCACCTACGATGGCGGGGTCAAGAAGCCCGGGTACGTGACTCTGTTGCACAACGGCGTCGCGGTGCTCAACCACTTCGAGCTGCAAGGAGATACCAACTTCGACCGGCCGCCGTCGTACCGCAAGCATGCGGAGAAGATGCCGATCCACCTGCAGAATCACGGCAACCCGGTGCGGTTCCGCAACATCTGGCTGCGAGAGTTGACGCCGATCGAGGGGAAGCGGCCGCCGGCGACGACCGCGGGCTAGCGGCGCTCGTATTCCGCCCGATAGACCGCGCCGCCGCGCTGGCGGGCTTTCCGCTCGAAGTTCGTCAGCGTTTCTTCGGCCGTCGGCGGACCTGTCTGTTCCTCGGCGTGCAGTTGGATCAGCCCCGGTTGCGCGGCTAATAACTCCCGAATGATTTCTCCGTACTCGGCCACATCGGTGGCGACGTGTAACCGGCCGCCGGGAACGAGTACGCGCACGCAGTCGGCGGCGAAGGCGGGCGTCCACACGCGACGTTTATGATGCCGCTTCTTCCACCACGGATCGGGAAAGTAGACGTGCACCGCCCGGACGGACGACTCTGCGATGCGATCGTGGAAGAGTCGACGCGCGTCGGTGCTTGCGACGCGGGCGTTGTGCAACCCGCGCTTGGCGAGGCGTGTCGCGACGTAAAGCTGCAATGCCCGGTCGATCTCGATACCGAGATAGTTCGTATCAAGATTCGCTTCGGCGGCCGCGACCAGGAACGCGCCTTTTCCCGAGCCGACTTCGATTTCGACCGGGCGGTCGTTGCCGAAGAGTTGCTTCCAATCGATCGGCGAGCCGGGAGCGGGAGCGACCGGAGTCGAAGGCGGTTCCGGCTCCGGTCCTTCACGCTCCCGGCTCGCCGGCTCGAACAGGTACGGCGCCAACTCGTCCATCGGCAGCCGTTTCGGTCGGCGCACGGTCAGGCCCCCGGCACGGCGAGCGCGACGCCGATCACCTCGGCGTGGAAGACCAGCTGCCCGTCGACGAACCCTTGGACGTTGAACCGCGACTGCCGTCGGTTCAGCTTGAGGGCTTTCCCAATCAGAACCAGGCGATCTCCCGGCCGGACCGGGCCGCGAAACCGGACCTCCTCCAGTCCGCCGAACCCGAGCATCGTCCCCGGGGCCATGACCCGCTCGGCGATGGCGTAGTACGAGCAGAGTTGCGCCGCCGCCTCGCACATCAGTACCCCCGGTAGCAGCGGCATCTTGGGAAAGTGCCCGCGGACCCAGAACTCGTCGTCGCGGACGTCCTTATAGCCCACGATCAGTTGCCGGGCCGGGTCGAGGAGGACGATCGCGTCGAGTTGCTCGAGATCGAACCGCTGCAGGTTGAAGGCCCGGATCGCCGCCCGGTCGGCGACGACGTGCGACAGGTCCACCGTCGTGACGTCGAAGAGGGCTTCCGGGGGCATCATCCAACCTCGGCCAATGTTCGATGCGACTTATGGGACTTATGCGACCCATGGGAGCCGGACAGGTTTATGTGACCAGGTCCGCGATCTGCGCCAGGTCGGTCAGCAGCACGTCCGGTTTGCTGCCGTGGTCTTTCATCTGCTCGGTCGTGGCCGCAAGCGAGGCGCGGTCGCCGGCGAAAAGGGCGGTCTTCAGCCCGAGCTTCTTGGCCGGCAGAATGGCCTTATCGATCCGCGAGCCGACGTGCAGAACCTCATTCGGGGAGATACCCCTCGCTTCCAATCCTTCCAGCGCTCGCCGGAAGAGTCTCTCGGACGGCTTGCGGCCATGCACGTCGCAGGAGAGGACGCGCAGGTCGTCCGGCACGACGTCGTCGAGCCGGACGCCGATCCCGAGTGCGTCCAAACCGCGCTGCAATTGCAGGACGGTGAAGCACTGTCCGTCCGCACACAGCGCCTGCGTCAGTCCCGCGTCGAGGATCGCCCGCAGCGCCCGATCGGCCCCGGGGTAACACGCGGTCCCCTGCAGGGACGCATGGAAGAAGTACGCGACCTTCTTGCTGTATTCGTTGAGCGAGCCGTAAAAACCGGCGTCGAACGTGTACTCTTTCTGGAAGAGCTTCTTGATGACCCCTTCCCAAACTCGCTCCGCGATCACCTCGGGGTACTTCTCGCCGGGGCTGGGGAGCATCCGCTGTTCGTCGAGGAGGGTCTTGTAGATGTAGCCCATGTACTCGGACGGCGCGCCCGGTTTCCGGCTCATCGACGGCCACATCTTAAACTCGGCGATCGTCTTCTCCAACGACATCTGCATGACGAACGGCTGCGGGTGCTCGAATAGCAACTCGCCGAACGGGATGGCGAGGAGGGTTCCGTAAACGTTCCAAAGCACCGCGCGGACGCCGGGCAGATTCTTCAGGTGCGGTTTGGCCTTGGGGCTGTCGATCGTCGGCGGGGCGGGCCAGGGAAGGTCGTGACGGCTGTCGAGGTACGCGGCGTACTGTTCCAGAGACAGCGGCATATATGTCGGAACCTAGCAGCGGTACGGAGCGATGACAAGGCAACGTTTCGCCGCGCCGCGAGTCTTCGAGCGGAGCGCGGGGGCGCCCCCGCGCTCCATTCGA
>DATJGQ010000594.1:0-14884 GCA_035494815.1 Gemmataceae bacterium | reverse complement strand
AGGTCGGCCTCGCGCCCGCGCGCGCCGGCGTCGACGCCGACGGGCGACCCTGGGTCACGCCGGACGTCACCCCGTCGCACGAGATGCAGACCGCCCTGCGGCGCTTCGGCGTCCGCGGCGAAGCGACCGCCCCCCCAGGGGGCGCCGCCGTCGCCCACTGGCCGCAAGTCTTTCCGCTCCGCCGCGATCCCACGCCTCCCACCATCACCGACCAGACGCCTCTGTTGTTCGAGCTTCGCCCGGAACAGCTGGCCGGGCTGGTCGCCGAGATGCTGCGATTGGGCAACGATCGCCAAGGGTATCGGTGGCTGGACACCGTCGATTCGCAGACCGTTTTGCTCCGCGTGGTCGGCCCGCCGTATTATTCGCTCCTTCGCGCGCTCGATTTCCAAGGTGATTCCGACGGCAGCATCCGCGCGTATGTCGAGCGGGCGCCGCGCGTGTGGGTCCAGCTCGGATTTCGTCACCCGCTCGCCGGCCTGCTGAAGGCGCCGGCGGGACAACTCGTGCTGCTGCGGCCGCCGGCCAATTGGGTGTACCTTGATGAGGCGCCGTTCACCGACCTCTACGAGGTGGCCGAATTCTCGCTGCCCGGCGGGACGACCGATTGGGCGGACGCGCCGCCGGCCGGCAAGCTCAATGTGCCACTGCAGCTGGCGGCCGCCGCGACGACCGAGCCGGCGGAGTTATGGGTCCTCAACGGCGACGGGCTCGCGCAGATCGACGCGCTCGTCCGCGACGTCGACGACAAGTTGCTCGCCCGACTGGCGTTCGCGATCGGCGACGTCGCAGGGGAAAAGACGGCGGTGTTACGGTTGCGGCCGGTGCGAGCGGCGGCGGGTCAGACGCCCGACGCCGCTCCGTCGCCGTCGCTCGACGCGCTCGCCTGCCGTCCCTATCTTCGGCTGCCGAACCTGTTCCTTCCCGTGAGCACCCGCCTTCGACCGCCCTTGCGCCGCGACGCCGTCCGCGAACTCCTCGCCGACGACCCGGCCCGGATCACCTGGCTCGTCCCGAACCCGGACGGGTCGTTCGACGCCCACTCGCTGCCCGACGAGGCGTTTCGCCCGCTCGCCGACTGGGTCGAGTACATCCTCGCCACCGAGCGCGACCGACTGACCGCATGGCTGCAGGCCGCGCGGTTCGACTTCGGGTCGTTCGTGAGTAAGGAAGAACTGGTGCCGGCCAAGCCGACCGAACCGCGCGGCCGACGACGTGACGTTTCGCCGCGACCCGAGTCTTCGAGGGGAGGGCTGGCTGCCAGCGCTCCCCTCGAAGACTCGGGTCGCGGCGAAACGGCTCGGGGCACAACTCCTCCGAGCCCCGTCGCAGGGCCCGCCGAAAACCGCCCCCAGCCAACGTCCGGCGAACTGCAAGTCCGACTCCGACAGGCCGAGCAGCGCTTCCTCGACGCCGACGGACCGCTCGACGCCCCGCAGCGGGTGGCCCTCTGGCCGGAACTCGCCCGCCTGAACAGCGAACTCGGCCAGACGATCGACGCGGCCGCCTGCTGGCTGAACGCCCTGTGGGAGCCGCGCGGCGGTCAAGCGAACTCGCTCGCGGCGTGGGCGTGGGGCTGGGTGCGCTCCGAGAAGGCCCTTCTGCACCCCGACCTCTCGACGGCCGATCTCGATCGCTTGATGGCCAACCCGCAACCGACCGGGCCCGACGTTCGACCGCTCGCCGCGGCCGTCATCTGGGCGGCGACGCAGAAACCGACTCCCGCCGCGCTACAACACCGTCTTTCGGCGGTGCAGCGCTACCTGGAACAGCACGACCGCCTGCTCCCGGTCCGGGCGGCTTGGCTCGCATGGGTCGGCCTGACGCGCCTGGCCGGCGCCGACGTCCTCGCCCTCGCCCGCACCCGCGACCGACTGCTCGAGCGGCTCTTGAGCGACGGCCTGAGCCCGGAGCGAGACCTGCCCGGGTTCCTCCGGTTCGCCGGCCAGCGCGAAGCCGACCGCCTGCGCGTCGTCCGCGAAAAGGCCGAGCGGCTGCGGCAGTTGGCGCAGGCATGGTTCCCGTCGTCGACGACAGGCATCGGCCAGTACGACCAGACGCCGGTCTACATCGACTTGATGTTCGCGTTCGGTCTGGCCCGCCTCGGCGAGGTGACCGCCGCCCGCGCGTTGCTGCAGCGCGCGTCCGCGACGGTCGAGGCCGCCGGCGGCGAGACGCACTCGATTCTGCTCCAGGCGTTCCGATACCGCATCGACCAGGTGTTGGCCGGCCGAGCCCACGCCGGCGCCCTGCCCGCCCCGATGATCGAGTACGTCGACCACCTGCGGGCGGAGTCCGACGAAAAGCGCCGGGCCGGCCCGTTCGGCCCGGACGACAGCGTCGGGTACATCGTCGATCGGCTGCGCGAGGAGTCTCGCATCCTCGAACCGCAGGAGCGGCTCCGCGCGTACCGCTACGCCGACCGAATCGGCGGCGAAGAGCTATCCAAAGAAATGGCCGCCTGGCCGGATATCACGGACCCGCGTCAGCTGCGCGCGCGGATCGAAAAGCTGATCGGCCCGACGGCGAA
The DNA here is from genome assembly GCA_035494815.1 of Gemmataceae bacterium. Lineage (GTDB taxonomy): Bacteria > Planctomycetota > Planctomycetia > Gemmatales > Gemmataceae > DATJGQ01. The sequence goes on along the minus strand of DATJGQ010000594.1, from coordinate 12,354 downwards.
GCCGTTAACGGGCATGAACCGCATCAGGGTCCCGTCCCGCGCGATCCCGCTGGCCCATCGGGTCGGTGAGGCATTCTGCCTCGGGCTGGTCCGCGCGGCCCCGGCGGCCATCGACGCCGTCACGGCCCAGGGCGACCCGGACCAGAACACGCTCGAGGAAGTCTCCACACTGCTGGAGCGGGCGGTTTTCTTCGCCGCCCATTACGACGACCGGGCGTTCGTGCACTCGGCCCTCGATCGGCTGACGAAGCTGCTGGACGCGGCAAGCGGTCCGGTGGAGTTGCAAAAGATGGCACCGGTGGTCGGCCAGTTGCTCACGAGCCTCCGCAAGTTCGGCATGCGCGACGAGGCGGAACGACTCTTGGCCCGGGTCGAACAGTGCGTGTTCCGCGGCCGGCCGCTCGAGCGACTCATGACCGAGAACCAGAGGACCTGGCCGCAGGTGCTGGAGATGCTCTTGCGACTCGCGGCCGGCTGGCTCGACTTCGACCGTGCGGACCTCGCCCGGCCGGTGCTGGACGAGGCCCGCGACTATCTCCTCCGGGGGACCAAGGACGCGGACATCCTCCGCTATGTGTCGATCGCTTGCGCCTACATCTCCGCCCTCGGCCACGGCCCGGTCGAGGACGCGCTCGCCCGCGCGGAAGAACTGCTCAAGCTGGGAGAGAAGGGCAAGCTGTCGAACACGCGGACGTGGAGCACGCATTACTCCTGGTTCCACCTGAACATCGTCGAGGCGATCGTGCTCGCCTTGGCCAACGAGGAGTTCGCCCTCGGCCCGGCCGCCCGCCGTTGGCTGGGCGACGACGAGTACCTGGTCCGCCGCCGCATCCACGCCGACGTGCGGGCCGCGCTGAGCCAGGCCGGGATGTGATGAAATGACGGGAGGAATGACGAATGACGAAATCCGAATGTCGAAGGAATGACGAATGACGAATGATGAATACGGCTCTCCGGACAGCGGCCATTCGTCATTCGGGATTCGTCATTAGACATTCCTTCGTCATTCGTCATTCGACATTGCTACAAGATGCCCACCATCTTCTTCGCCGACCTGGACGCCCTCCGACTGGCCCTGGCCAGTGGTGCAGTGCCGTCGGCGCTGGGCGGCGCACCCGCGCGGGCAGGGTTCGACGCCCAGGGGCATCTGTGGCTGCAGCCGGAAGTGGCGGTGCCGCGGGAGGCGGTTGCGGCGCTCGCCCGGTTCGGCGCCGCCGTCCAGGGCACCAGCGGCGCGGCGCTGACCGAACTCGTCCCCTGTTGGCAGCAGCTCCTCGCGCTGCAGCACGCGCCGCCCAACGGTCACCCGCCGCGAGTCTTGTTCGCGGTTCCGGACGGGTCGCGAGTCCCAACCCTGATCGCGGAACTCCAACGCCTCGGCGCTCCGAACGTCGGCGTCTGTTGGTTAAGCAAGGTCGACCAGCCCGAAGCGCAAGCGAGGGACATCACGACACCCGACGCCCTCCTCCTCGTCGAGCACCCGCCGCTGTATACCCTTCTTCTCGCCGGCGACGGCGACCCGCACGCGCCGCACGCGTTCGTCGAACAGGCCCCGGCCGTGTGGGTCGAGCACGGCCGCCGCCATCCGCTCGCCGAACAGATCCGGCCGCCCAAGGGAACGATCGCCCTGTTGACCGCGCCTCGCGGTTGGTCGTTCGTTCCCGACGGCCCGTTCACGACCGGCCCCGACGCACTGCCATTGCCGCGACGTCCGGCCGACGCGCACGACCCCACCCAGACCGAACGCCTGCCGCTGGAAATGCGGCTCGTGGCGGACTCGCGCGGTGCGGAGGCGGCGGAATTCTGGGTCCTGCGCGACCGGGCCGGCGCCCAGCTCCGCAATCTGGTCCGTCAGTCCGACGACGCGCTGCTCGCCCGCCTGAGTCTGGCCGCCGGCCGCGTCGGCACGTCCCGCGTGGTCGTGTTGCGCGTCCGCACGGACAAGCGCGGCGGCCCGCCGGTCCTCGTGCTCGACGCGCTGGCCTGCCGATCCTACCTGCGACTGCCGAACCTGTTCGTCCCGTGCGGCCTGCGGTTGCGGCCGGCGTTGCGCCGCGACGCGCTGCGAAACCTGTTGGCCGCTGACCCGCAGCGAGTCACCTGGCTCGAACCGACCGAAGGCGGCGGGTTCACCGTCCAGTCGATTCCCGCGACGGCGTTCCGCCCGTTCGCGCCTTACGTCAAGTACACCCGCGAGCGCGACACCCAGCCGCTGTCTCCCGACCTGCCGCCGCCGCCGTTCATTTTGCCGCCATATACCGTCCGAGAATTACGCACCGCGGGCCGTCGACCGCCGACGCCGCGGGAAGAACGCACGCCCAAGCCCGGCCCCCGCACCGTGCCGGTGCAGACGGACGATGCGCCGCACCCGGCGAGCTGGCTGCAGCGACTCGCGCACTGGTTCCGCCGGCACGGGCACGCGGACGTCCCCGCCGCACCGCGGACCGGCCCCCCGTCGACAACCCATCACCCACGGCGGGACGAATCGCCCACGCCGAGCCATACCCGGGACGACCGCCGCGCCGAGCTGGAGGCGCGGTTCCTTCAAGAGTCCGGCGGGGGCGACCGCGCGGCTCTCTGGCCGGAGCTGGCGACGGTCTATGCCGCACTGAACCGCCCCGGCGACGCCGCGGTCTGCTGGTTGAATGCTCTCTGGGAACAGGAGCGGCCGCGACCCGACTGGGCGCGCGGCTGGTTACGCGCCGAAGCGCGCCTGCCCCGCGGCCGCGGCGACGAGACCGACCCGGGCTATTGGCTCGACGGCCCACCGACGCCCGCCGCCGCCCGCGCCGTCGCCGCCTCGGTCGTTTACGCGGCCGCCGACCAGCAGGCAGCAGGCAGCAGGCAGCAGGCAGCAGGAATGGAAAACGCTCCGTCTTCACTGCCCACTGCCCACTGCCCACTGCCTGCTGATTTGGGCCGCGTACAGAGGCTGCTCGAGGACTACGAGTCGGCGCTGCCGGTGCGGGCGGCCTGGCTGGCGCACCTCGCGCTCGCCCGGCTGAGCGGCGGCGACGTCGTCGGCCTCGCCCGCACCCGCGACCGGCTGCTCGAACGTCTCTATCAGAACGGACTCAGCCTCGACCTCGACGTGCCGGCGTTTCTCCGGTTCGCCGGGCAGGGCTCCGGCGACTGGGCGGCCCGGGCGCAGGAAGTCCGCGACTGGCTCTCGCACGCCCGGGAATCGGTGCACCGCTGGGTCGCCGCCCGGCCGGACCGGCCCGTCGGCCGCGCCCGGCTCGCACCCGAGCTGACCACGCAAGACCCGCAACTCCAGGCGTTCGGCTTCGGCACCGCCACTCGATTCACCCGCGCCTACGCCGATCTGATTCTCGCCTGGGGACTGACGCGTCTCGGCGACCGCTCCGGCAGTCAGGAACTGCTCAGTTACGCGCAGGCGACGCTGGCGAACACCGACGAGGTCCACGCGGTCCTCTTCGACGCCTACGCCTACCGCGCCCGCCAGGCGCTCGAAGGCCGCCCCGCCGCCGGCCCACTGCCCGCCGATCTGCTCGCCCGGCTGGAGGCCCTCCGCGGCCGGCAGCAATCCGACCCGCGGGGCCGGGAGGAGATGCCGTTCTACAAGGCCGAAAAACTCCGCGCCGCCTCCCGCATACTCAACCCGGCCGAGAAGTTCGACGTCTACCGCGCCACCGTCATCGACGCCCATTTGGACGACCTGCAGCGCTCACTCACCGCCGCCCGGGCACTCACCGACCGCGACCAACTCGCCCGCCGGTTCGCCGAACTGCTGGCCGAGACCGGCAGAACGCCCGAACAGCAAGCGCGGCTTCTGGAGGCGGCGCTCGCCGTCGCCCCACGCGTCGGCGAGGCGTTCGCCGAGGACGTGCTCGGCCGGCTGGTGCGGTTGGCGGACCGCTTCCGCTTCACCGGCCGGCAGGAAGAGGTGAATGCGGAAGTCGCTGCGGTCGAGCGCGGCCTGTTCGTCGCGGCCCACTTCGACCGCGGCGAGACGATCCCACGCCTCCTCGCCTGCCTCGACCGCCTCCTCGCCGCCCGACGCGTCGCCGGTCCGAACCCGGACGGACCGGACGACCCGCTCGTGACTTTGGTCGGCCAGGGGTTGCGCGGCCTCCGGCGGCTCGGCCTCCGCGACGACGCCGACCGACTGTTGCAGCGACTCTCCGAACGGTTGATGCCGACGCCCGACCTGAACTCCTTGCGGCGACGCAGCCCGAACTGGGCCGCGACGCTGCGCCGCTTACTCGCGCTGACCGGCGGCTGGTTCTACGTCGCCCGCGACGACCAGGCCGAGAGCGTCCTTGAGGAGGCCCGCCGCGTCCTGCTCGGCAACGAGGTCCAGGACAGCACCGAACAGACCAATCTCGCCGTCGCGTACATGGACGCGCTCGGCCAGGCCCCGGTGTCGTTGGCCCTGCCGCGGGTCGAAGAGGTGTTCCATCAGTTGCACGGCGTCCGGGATACGCAGCTGACCAAGACGCACTATTCCCTCGCTCAGTTACGTCTGATCGAGGCGGCCGTACTGGCGGTGGTGAACGACGATTTTACGCTCGCCCCGACCGCCCGCCGGTGGTTGGATGACGACGAGTACGTCGTTCGCCGCCGCATCCACGCCGACGTCCGCGCCGCCGTTAGCGAATAACGAATGACGAAATCCGAATGACGAAGGAATGACGAATGACGAAACGAGTCCTCCGTGCGCGCCATTCGTCATTCGGATTTCGTCATTCCTTCGTCATTCGTCATTAGACATTCGTCATTTTCCCAGCCGCCCACTTCGCCAGCTTCTCGCGGAAAATCTTCGCGTTGTGCCGGATATCAACGGGAAACGCCGGATGATACAGAACGGACCGAATGACTCGCGTAGATTCATACCGCGCGCCGATTTCCAGTCGCTCCGCCGTCAGCGCCGCACGATCCGCGCCGCGTTTCTCCGGCAACAATTCCACTCACAACACCGGCGTCTGCCTGTCCGGCGCGCCGACGCCGACCAGCGCCGTGCGAAAGACCGCCGGGTGCGTGTTAAACACCGCCTCGACCGGAATGGTGTACAGCGTCCCGTTGGCCGTCCGTACCCGGTGCGCCTTCCGCCCACAGAACCACAGCCGGCCCGACTCGTCGAGATAGCCGACGTCGCCCATGCGGTGCCAGACAGCGGGCAGTGGGCAGCCAGTGGGCAGTGGGCAGTGGGCAGTGGGCAGTGAATAAGATCTATTTTCACTGCCCACTGCCCACTGCCTACTGCCCACCGGTATTTTCGCCAGTCGCGTCGCCTCGGGCCGGTTGAAATACTCGCGGGTCACGTACGGCCCGCGCACCGCGATCTCGCCGATCTCGTTCGCCGGCCGCCGCAGCGACTCGTCCCAAACCGCGATCGCCTCGTCGCTCACCGGAATAATCGCGACCTCGACCTCCGGCACCGGCCGCCCGACGCACACGCCCGCCCCCTGGTCGGTGCGATGCCGGGTCTCTTTGAGGATCTCGTCGCTACCGATACACGCGACCGGCAACACTTCGGTCGCACCATAAGGCGTGTAGACTTGAACGCCCGGGCGCAACATCTGCGTCATCCGCTCGATGACTGTCGCGGGAACGGGCGCACCCGCCGAGATTACCCGTCTGAGCGAGGGCAGAACAGTATTCGTTCCGCCGCGACCGGAGGAAGCGCTTCCCTCAGGCGCTCCCTCCGGTCGCGGCGAAACGGCGTAGCGGCCGACCACGTTCAACAGCGCCGGCGACCCGAACAGGTTGGTCACCCCCCATTCGTGGACCGGTCCGATGATATTCGGCGGATGCACGCCCGCCGGCCGCGTCGGGCTCATCTCCGGGATGATCGCCGTCATGCCCAGCGCCGGCGCGAACAACGCGAACAACGGAAACGTGCACAGGTCGATCTCGCCCGGCCGAATGTCAAACAGCCGCCGCAGCGCCTCGACTTGCGTCGCGAACGTGCCGTGCGTGTACACCGCCCCTTTGGCGACGCCGGTGCTGCCGCTGGTAAATAGGATCGCGGCCATCTCATCGGAGGCAACGTCGTACGCCGGCGGCCACGACTTGTCTTCTGTAGCTGGCCTCTGTGAGGCCGGCTCGGCGCTGTAGCCTTCGAGCGAATATTGGCACAACAACCGCGTCCCCACGCCCACGGTGACCCGCACCGTCGGCCGCGCCCAGCCGAGCAACTTCCGCGCGACCTGCGCCCGGCGAATGCCGACAAACGCCTCCGGCTCCGCCTCGCCCAGACACCGCCCGAGGTTGCGCACGCCCATGCCCGGGTCAATCAGCACCAGGACCGCCCCCAGCTTGAACAGCGCGAACGTGATCTCAAAAAACTCCAAACTCGGCGGCACCATGACGACGGTCCGCATGCCGCGCCGGACACCGAAGCCATACAGTCGCCGCGCGATCTGATCACTCGCCCGATCGAGGCTCGCAAACGTATGCCCTCGCCCGCCCGGGTCGACGACGGCCAGCCGATCCGGCTCACGTTCCGCCATCGCGGGCAAGTGTTGGGCGACGTTGACAAGCGGCGGGAGAGGCATGTCGATAATGTACAATAGCGATGCAGATCACCGCCGAATGTTCCTGGGCCGCCGGAGATGAAGTCATGGTCTACGAAGGGACAATCGCGAACGGAGCCGTCGTACTCGACAACGGCGCGCACATTCCGGACGGCACGCGCGTCAAAGTCATCGTGCCGGTAGAGAAGTCCGCGCCGCCCCGGTCGGACGAGCCAACGCTGAGATGGATGCTCAAGTACGCGGGGACCGTTGACGACATGCCGCCTGACTTCGCCGCCCAGCACGATCACTACATTCACGGGACGCCAAAGCGATGAAGCGGGCGTTCGCCGACTCGTTCTTCTACTTCGCTCTGGTGAGTCGACACGACGCGGCACACACGCGGGTGGTGGAATTCGCCACGTCGTTCGTCGGCGAAATCGTCACGACCGGATGGGTGCTGACGGAGTTCGCCGACGGCATGGCCCGGCCAGCCGCGCGGCGCGAGAAATTCGCCGATATCTATCGCGGGCTGCGGTCCGATCCGGCGACCCGAATCATCTCCTGTTCCGACGAATTGATCGAAGAGGGAATCAAACTCTTCATGACCCGGGCCGACAAGGAATGGTCCCTGACCGACTGCATCTCTTTCGTCGTCAGGCAACGGGAAGGCATCACCGATGCCCTGACCGGCGACCACCACTTCGAGCAAGCCGGTTTTCGCGCCCTACTTATGTAACGGCCGCGTCGGGAGCATGCGTCTCCGCCGCATAACGTGTTCCGGCACGACGGGGCCGGATCCGGGATGTTCAAGTGCTCGGCCACAAACGTGCTGTGCGTGTACACCGCCCGTTTGGCGATCCCCGTACTCCCGCTCGTGAACAGGATCGCGGCCGCCTCCGGCTCGGCCTCGCCCAGACACCGCCCGAGATTGCGAACCCCCATCCCCGGATCGATCAGCACCAACACCGCCCCGAGCTTGAACAGCGCGAACGTCAGCTCAAAAAACTCCAAACAGGGCGGCACCATCAGGACGGTCCGCATGCCGCGTCGGACGCCGAACCCATAAAGCTGCCGCGCGACGGCATCACTCGTCCGATCGAGGCTCGCAAACGTATGCCCCCGCCCGCCCGGGTCGACGACGGCCAGCCGATCCGGATCGCGCTCCGCCATTGCAGGCGTTCGTTTGCCGACACGTTTACTCAATCCCAAGCCTTGTGCTCGCCTACACCTCCCGGAAAAACGGTGTGAATGGACACGATCATGTCATATACTGACACGATCATGCCGCAACCCTCCAACCGTGTCCGCCAACAGCGCCTCTCCAAAGGCTGGTCCCAGGCCGAACTCGCCCGCCGCGCGGGCATCTCGCGCGCGGCCGTCAGCGCCATCGAGATCGATCGGCTGGTCCCGTCCGTCGCGGCGGCGCTCGCACTGGGGGAGGCGTTCGGCTGTAGCGTCGAAGACCTGTTCGGTGAGAAACGTGCCGCGTCCGGCGAACCGGAATGGGCGTGGCCGCCGACGCAAGCCGCGGGCCGCTATTGGCACGCGCGCGTCGGCGGGCGAAGGGTGTGTTTTCCGGTCGAGGCGACTCCGGCGGGCGTCGTCGCGCATGACGGTGTCTATCGCGACGGGCGGTTTACGCCGCGGGATGGGGCGAATGCGGAGGAGACGCTCGTCCTGGCGTCGTGCGACCCTGCCGCCGGGCTGCTCGCGGCGGAGTTCGGCCGGACGACCGGGTTTCGCCTGCTGGTGCTGCCGCGGTCGAGCGGGCAGGCACTCGAACTCTTGCGACGGGGGCTGGTGCACGCGGCCGGCGTCCATTTCGCGGGGACCAACGAAACCGATCGCAACGCCCGCGACGTCCGCGCCGCCGTTGGGCCGGGGCATCGGCTGCTCGGTGTCGCGGACTGGGAGGAAGGGCTGGCAGTTGACCCGGCGGCGGGCGTGTCCACCGTCGGCGGGGCGTTGCGGGCGCGGTTGCGATGGGTCGGGCGGGAGCCGGGGTCGGGGGCGCGGCGATGTCTGGAAGAACTGCGGCCGACGCGGCCGGCGCCGCGGCGACTGGCCCGCGATCATCGCGGCGTGGCCGAGGCGGTCCGCAGCGGTTGGGCGGACGTCGGCGTCTGCCACCGCCTCGCGGCCGAGGAGGCGGGATTGCGATTCCTGCCTGTTCGGGAGGAGGCGTACGATCTCTGCTATTCGGTTGCGAGTGAGGGCGACCCACGACTCGTCGCGCTAGTCGGGTTCGTTCGATCGGCGCGTTGCCGGCGGCTACTCGGCGACCTGCCGGGGTTCGCGGTCGGCCGCACCGGCGACCTGCGGACGGCTGTCTGATTCGCGAAGACGGGAATCCTCATGACCATCCGAGCCAGGAACTTCGCAGTCGCCGCGTTTCTCGCCGTCGTCGCCGCGGCTGGATTGTGGTATCTGCTCGCGCCGCCAACGGTGCCGCCGCCAACGGCCGTCGTGCCGCGCGAGGTGCGGGTCGCGGCGGCATCCGACTTGAAGTTTGCGCTCGCCGAGGTCGCCGCGGGGTTCGCACGCGTGCACCCGAACATCGCCGTGAAAATCACCTACGGCTCGTCCGGCAACTTCTACACGCAATTGGCGAGCGAGGCGCCGTTCGATCTCTTCCTTTCGGCCGACCGCGAATACCCGCGAAAGCTAGTCGAGCAGGGTCACGCGGTCAGGGACTCCGAGTTCCAATACGCGGTCGGCCGGCTCGTCGTCTGGGTGCCGAACGGGTCGCCGCTCGATCTGGAGAAGCTCGGCATCCGCGCGGCGGCGGACCCCGGCATGAAGAAGGTCGCGATCGCCAACCCGCGGCACGCCCCGTACGGCCGCGCCGCGGAGGCCGCCCTCAAGCACGCCGGCGTCTACGACCAGGTCAAGGACCGGCTCGCGCTCGGCGAGAACATCGCGCAGGCGGCGCAGTTCGTCGAGTCGGGCGCGGCGGACGTCGGCCTGATCGCCCTGTCGCTGGCGATGGCTCCGACGATGAAGGACCGCGGCCGGTTTTGGGAAGTGCCGGCGGACGCTTTTCCGCGGATCGACCAGTGCGGCGTCGAACTGACGTGGGCGAAGGACAAGGCGGCGACGAAGGTGTTGTGCGACTACCTCACGGGCGAGCACGGCCGCGCGGTCCTCCGCAAGTACGGGTTCCGACTGCCGGGAGAGTAGGTCAGGCTGTGCCTGACGGGCTTCGTTTCGTCAGGCACAGCCTGACCTACAGGAGAGTCAGGCCCAGCCTGGCTACGGGAGAGTCGCGTGGATTGGCCGGCCGTGTGGGTGACGGGGAAGCTGGCACTTGGGACGACACTCGTCCTGGCGGCGCTGGGTCTGCCGTTGGCGTGGTGGCTGGCGACGACGCGGCGGCGGGCGAAGGTGCTCGTCGAGGCGGCGGTCGCCCTGCCCCTCGTGCTGCCGCCGACCGTGCTCGGATTTTACGTCCTGACGGCGACCGCGCCGTATTCATCCCTCGGTCGAGCATACGAGACACTGACGGGCGGACGGCTGCCGTTCACCTTCGCGGGCATTCTCGCCGCTTCCGTGCTGTTCAATTTGCCGTTCGCCGTGCGGCCGTTCGCCGCGGCGTTCGCGGCCGTGGACCGGCGACTGATCGAGGCGTCGTGGTGCCTCGGCGAGTCGAGGCTGCGGACGTTCGGCCGCGTGGTCGTGCCGCTGTCGTGGCCGGGAATACTCGCGGGGCTGGTCCTGACGTTCGCCCATACGGTCGGCGAGTTCGGCGTCGTGCTGATGGTCGGCGGCAACATCCCGCGCGTGACGCGGACACTTTCGGTCGCGGTCTACGACGACGTACAGGCGCTCGATTACGCCGCCGCCGGGCGGACCGCTCTGGCGCTCGTCGGTTTCGCGCTCGTCGCGCTGACGGCCGTTCACGCACTCCAGCGACGGGGGGTGCCGTGAGCGAACGCCTCGAAGTCCGATTCGAGAAGTGCTTCCCCGGCGGTGTGAGCGTCGCGGCCGAGTGGGAGCAGCCGGCCGGCGGCTTCTCGGTCACCGTGCTCTTCGGCCCCTCCGGCTGTGGCAAGACGACCGCGCTTCGGTGCCTCGCCGGTTTGTCGCAGCCGGAAACGGGGACGATCCGCTGCGGTACCGACACATGGCTCGACGCCGACCGCGGCATTCACCAGCTTCCGCAGCATCGTGGCGTCGGATTTCTCTTTCAGGACTACGCCCTGTTCCCGCATCTGACCGTCGCCGGCAACGTCGGCTACGCGTTGGCGAGCGTGGCACGGAAGGAGCGCGAGAACCGGATTACGGAGCTGCTCGCCGGGTTCGGGCTTACGGGACTGGAAAACCGATACCCGCAGCAGGTTTCCGGCGGGCAGCAACAGCGGGTCGCGCTCGCCCGCACCCTGGCCAGGCGGCCGAGGCTGTTGTTGTTAGACGAGCCGCTCTCCGCCCTCGACGGCCCGACGCGCGAGGAGTTGCGCCCCGAACTGCGTCAACGTCTGGGCGAGTTTCGCATCCCGGTCGTCGTGGTGACGCACGACCGCACCGAGGCGATGGCCCTCGCCGACCACCTGATCGTCATGGATCGGGGCCGCGTGGTCCAGCAGGGCCCGCCCACCGACGTGTTCACCCGGCCGGCGGGACTGGCGGTCGCCCGGATCGTCGGCACGGAGACGGTGCAGCCGGGACAGATCGTCGCCCTCTCCGATGGCCTGGCCACTGTGCAAGTCGGAGGCACCAAACTGGCCGCGGTTGCGCCCGCCGGCTCGGCGCGCGACGTGTTCGTCTGCATCCGCGGCGAGGACGTGGCGCTGCAGCGTGGCGACGTCGCCGACTCGAGCCCGCGCAACCGCCTCGCCGGCGTTGTGGACTCCCTGACGTGGGAGGGGCCGCTCGTCCGCGTCGGCCTGGATTGCGGCTTTCCGCTCGTCGCCCTCGTCACCCGCCCCGCCTGCACGGAACTCGGCCTGTCGGTCGGCGACCGCCTGACAGCGGTGCTCAAGGCTCCGGCCGTGCACCTGATCCCCCGGCCACAGCAGCCCTCATAACAGTTCGAGAGGTCTTACGCCATGTCGCGAAGAAGCGCGTTCACGCTCGTCGAGCTGCTCGTCGTCATCGCGATCATCGGCGTCCTGATCAGCCTGCTCCTGCCCGCCGTGCAGAAGGCGCGGTCCGCCGCCATCCGCATCAAGTGTCAGAACAACCTCATGCAGATCGGTATCGCCTGCCACATGCATCACGACGCCCTCGGCACATTCCCCAAGTACCGCCAGTGCCCCGACCTGAACGTGCCCGATCCGATCTCCGGTAAGCGGCCCGACGTGGAGTGCAACTCGCTCACCAGTCCGACGACGTACACGGGCCCGAGCGAGATCTGGTGGGCGCCCTATGACAACCGCCCCGGCTCATCCGTCGTGAAGACGCTCGACGACAAGTACCCGCGCGGCCTGATCTGGCCGTACGTCGAGCAGAACTCGGCCGTCTTCAAATGCCCGAACGGCATCGACATGGACCCGGCCAGCCCGACGGTCGGTCAGGATTTTCAGTGCAGTTACGGCATGAACTACGTGACCGGCGGGCCGAGCGGGAAGCGGCTGACGGACATGATCAACGGTTCGTCAAATATCGTCATCGTCTGGGACCACGGGCGGACGCCGGGGTGTGCCAATTCGACGATCGCCGCCCCGCGGGGCCCGTGGCAGCAGCCCGGCGGCGGCTTCGTCCTCGATACCGACTCCACGCACTTCCCGGTGCGGCGGCACGAGGGCGTATTCAACATCCTCTTCTGCGACGGCCACGTGCAGTCGATCCGGCAGACGGATTTGCTGACGGCGCTGTTCTACGCGGCGGGGCCGTGAGCTGTTTTTTGTCAGAGCCGCGACCGTGAGGGAGCGGG
>DATJGQ010000593.1:0-2841 GCA_035494815.1 Gemmataceae bacterium | reverse complement strand
ATTTCCTGTTTCTCGCCCTGGGGATGCTGCTGATCTTCTCCGGCGGGATCATCCTCTACAGCAGCCTGTTCACCTCGGCGGAGACGGCGTTTCTCTTGAGCACGCCGGCGCGGGCCGATGAGGTGTTCGCCTATAAGTTTCAGGCGGCGATCGCGTTCAGCAGTTGGGCGTTCCTGATGCTCGGGCTGCCGATCCTGATCGCGTACGGTCTGGTCTTTCACGTGCCGCTGGTTTACTACGCCCTTCTCCCGGTCTTTCTCATCGGGTTCTTGCTGCTGCCCGGGTCGGTCGGGGCGATCGCGTGTTTCCTGATCGTCAACATCACGCCGCAGCGACGCAAGCAGGTGCTCGGGGTCACGGTGATCATGCTGGCGGTCGGCCTGGTCGCGTGGTTGTATTACCTCCTTTCGGAGGTCAAAAACCCGCGGGCGGCGCGCGACGGGCTGCAATGGCTTGACGTCCAATTCGCCTATGCCCGGGCCGCCATGATGCCGAGCCACTGGATGACCCGCGGCATTCAGGCGGCGGCCCGCGGCGACCTGGCGGGGGCGGTGTACCCGCTGGCGCTCCTGTGGGCGAACGGGCTGATGGCGTATCTGGCCGCCGCGGTGACGGCGGCTTTTCTCTACCGCCGCGGCTATAACCGCCTCGCGACCGGCGGCAACCTCCGCAAGCGCTACGGCAGCGCCTGGCTCGACCGGGCGGCGGACCGGCTGCTCGCGTTCCTCGACCCGCAAACGCGGCTGTTGATCATCAAGGACTTCCGCACCTTCCGCCGCGACCCGGCCCAATGGGCGCAGATTTTGATTTTTGCAGCCCTTCTCATGCTGTACTTCCTGAACTCGCCACAGTTCTACCGCAGCGAGTACGGCCGGGCGTACACGCACGTCATCGGCTTCACGAACCTGCTGGCCACGGCCATGTTGATGTGCGCCTACATGAGCCGGTTCATTTACCCGATGCTCAGCCTGGAAGGGCGCAAGTTCTGGATCCTGGGGTTACTGCCGCTGAAGCGGGAACGGCTCCTTTGGGGAAAGTTCGCGTTCTCGGCGTCGGGGGCGGCGCTGGTCGGGGCGGCGCTGATCGGCGTCAGCGACCTGTTGCTCGGGTTGGGCGCGGCGGCGTTCGCGATTCATATGCTGACGGTCTTCATCCTGGCGATCGGCCTGAGCGGGCTGAGTGTCGGGCTCGGGGCGTTGATGCCCAATTTCCGCGAGACCGATCCGTCGAAGATCGCGGTCGGTTTCGGCGGCACGATGAACCTGATCGGGGGCTGTTTGTACTTGCTCTTAGTGCTCGGACTGATGGCCGGGCCGTACCATTTGTGGACCGGGTTGAACCCCGACGGCGTGCCGCCGCATCGCGTGATGTGGGTGGTGGCGGGCGTGGTGGCGGGGATCGCGGTCGGCGTTGCCGCGGCGGTGTTGCCGCTGCGTGCCGGGGCGCGGGTGCTGCGGACAATCGAGTTTTGATGACGGTGTCTTGTTTCGCCGGCCCGCGAGTCTTCTCGTCGGTTGCCATGCCCACGGCTTTGCGTGGGCATGCTAGCGCCTCCATGCCCACGCAAAGCCGTGGGCATGGCACCCGATATAGGATTCGCGACGTGCCTAAACCGGATCGATGACCGTCCCCAGTGTCTCTTTGAGTTGTTGCCGCGCCCGATAGAGCAAGCTCTTCGCCGCCTTGGGCGTCATCGCCAGTCGGGTCGCGATCTCCTGATAGGTCCGATCCTGAAACTGCAGTTCGAGCGCCTTGCGCTGCCGCTCCGCGAGCTCGGCCAGCGCCCCGCGGACCTGGGTGGCCAGTTCCGCCCGTTCGAGCGGCTGCGTCGGGCCTTCGCGGCGGTCGGGGAGATATCGCCGCGCGAACTCACCGTCGACCTCAGCGGCACACAAGAGGCTCAACGGCTTGCACGGCCGGCGGCGTCGACTGCGGACGGCGTTGCGGGCGACGTTCGCGGCGATGTGAAACAGCCACGTCGAAAACCGCGCGGTCGGCCGATAGTTCGCCCGCGCCCGGTACAGTCGAAGGAACACATCCTGGGCGAGGTCCTCGGCCTCCTGGCGGTCGCCGAGTTGGCGGAAGAAGCGGCTGACGACCGGCATCCAATATCGCTCGACGAGTTCCGCGAACGCCCTGGGCTCGCCCCGCTGCACGCGCAGCATGCGGACGACGTCGGGATCGACTGTCGCTCGCCGAGCCGGGAGGGGCAGTTCGAGCAACGCCATTGCGGTCGTCTCCTCAGGCCGCGGGCAGGCGGACGCGGAAAATGCTGCCCTGCCCCGGTTCGCTCTCGACGCTAATCGTACCGCCCAAGAGACCCACATAGCCTTTGACGATCGACAATCCGAGCCCGGCGTGCAAGTCGTCGGCGTGGCGGGACGCGTCCACGCGATAGAACCGCTCGAAAATGTGGTCGCGGGCTTCCGGCTGGATGCCGATGCCGGTGTCCTGGACGGTCAGATCGACCCAGCCGTTCTCCCGATTGGCGGCGACGTCGACGGCGCCGTGCGGCTTGTTGTACTGCACCGCGTTGTGCAGCAGGTTGACGAGCACTTCGCGGAGATTGTCGGGGTCGGTGGTCAGCGTGACCGGGGTCGGGCAGTGGACGCGCAGTTCGAGCCCGCGCTCGGCGGCGAGCGGCCGGACAAGCGCCGCGGATTCCGCGACGACTTCGGCGACGTCGACGGCCCGCGCCCTGATGCGATCGGAGCCGGCGTCGAGCCGGGCGATGGCCATGATGCGTTCAACGAGCTGACGCATCTGCCGGCCCATGGCGCGGCATTCGTCGAGCGTCCTTCGGTACTCTTCGGCCGTCCGTGGCTTTTTGAGCGCGACTTC
>DATJGQ010000592.1:0-2365 GCA_035494815.1 Gemmataceae bacterium | reverse complement strand
GGGCTCCAAACGTACCGGGCGACCGGAGCGTTGCTGCTGTTGCGCTCCTCCAGGACCTGCCAATCCTTGCTGTAGTACAGCTCGGTCGAGCCTTCCTTGATGGGGCGGCCGAGGGCGTCGTAGGCGTAGCGGGTCGTGCCGTTGACGTTGACCGGCCGGTTCCAGGCGTCGTAGGTGAAGGTGCGGCCGGTCTCGTCGGTGGTCATGTTGCCGGCGTTGTCGTAGGTCAGTGTCGACGAGCCGGCGACGGTCAGCTGGCATTAAACGCCGATCGAATCCGGGCCACGCGTGGCGACGGCGGACGGCCGCATGTAGATTCTTAGGTCACGTGGCACGAATTGTGCTGCTTTGCACCCAACGGTTTCCGCCAGACTTGCAAGCATTGGTTCCCGGGTGTTGACCCATGTCTCGTGCTCTTCGCCGCGTGAACCGGCGCCTCGAATTACCGCGCCCTGGGTCCGGACGAACCCGTCTCCATGCGGAGGAGCTCGAAGACCGCCTTGCACCGGCGGTCTACGACGTGACGACCGTCGCGGACGTCGTCAATGCGAGCGACGGCGTGCTGTCGTTGCGGGAGGCGATACTCGCTGCGAACGCGTCGGTCGGCGTCGCCGACACCATCAACCTGCCGGCGGGGACGTACACGCTGACGTTGACCGGCGCCGCGGAAGAGGGCGGCGCGACCGGGGATCTGGATGCCTGGGACAATGTCACGATTCAAGGCTCCGGTGGCGCGGCCATCGTCGACGGCAATCTCATCGATCGTGTATTCGACATCCAGCAAGGAGCGGTGACGCTCGCGAATTTGACGATCCGCAACGGTAAGGCTCTCAGCGCCGTCGCCGGCAGCCCGGACGCACAGGGGGGGGGCGTTCGCGGTCGCGGGAATCTGACGTTGAGCGGCTGCGTGGTCAGCGATAATCAGGCGATCGGTGCCGATGGCTTGGGGGGCACTCCCGCCGGGGCTGCGTTCGGCGGCGGCGTTTGCCAACTCGGCGGCACGCTCGACTTGATCGGGACGATCATCCGTAACAATCAGGCGGTCGGCGGCGCGATCACGGCGGCGGGGAACACCTCGATCACCGCGGGGGCGGCATTCGGCGGCGGCGTCTACGTCACGACGGGTGTCCTGACGGCGACGAATTCCGCGGTCTCCGGGAACCTTGCCGCCGGCGGGCTGGCGGTGAATACGGTCGGCAGTGCGACGGGCGGGGCCGCGGCGGGCGGCGGCATCCAGATCGCCACTACCGACACGCATCAAATCCTCAACAGCACAGTCGCGACCAACAGCGCCGTCGGCGGCGAGGGCCGCGGCGAGACCGGCGGGTTCGGCGGGGCGGCAGCGGGCGGCGGGATCGGGCTGCCGGCGTCCGCCGCCGTGATGAATGGCACGATTTCCGGGAATTTGGCCACCGGCGGTACCGGGACGACCACCGGCGGGGGGACTACGGGCGGCGGCGGAAACGCGCGGGCTGGGGGACTGGTCGCCCCGGCGGGGTTGATCAGCAACAGCACGGTGACCCTCAACGTCGCAACGGGCGGGGCGAGCAACCGTTCGGCCGGCACCGGCACGGGCGGCGGGTTTGCCACCGTGACGGGCGTTACCGGGAGCACGGCGTTTCGCAGCACCATCGTCGCCGGCAATTCGGCCAGCACGGCGTCGCCGGACGTCGACCGCCCCTCGACATTCGTCGCCACCAGCCAGGGCAATAACCTGATCGGCAACGGGGCCGGGGCACCGGCGTTCGTGGACGGGGCGAACGGCGATCAGGTCGGCGGCGGCGGCCGGCCGAGCCTGGATCCGCGGCTCGGGCCGCTGACGAATAATGGCGGGCCGACGCCGACGCACGCGCCATTGGTGAACGGCCCCGTGATCAACCGCGGGTCGAACGCGGCGGCTCTGACAACGGACCAGCGCGGCGCCGGTTTCCCGCGGGTCGTGGGAGTCGCCACGGACGTCGGCGCTGTCGAGTCGCCATTCACGCCGCCGACGGCCGCGATCGCGCCGCTGGCCAACGTGGCGGCCGCCGGTGGCACGTCGGTCACGATTACCGTCACCTACACGGACGATGTCGCCATCGACGTGTCGACCCTCGGCACCGGCGACGTCCGGGTGACGAACGCGAACTTATTTGACGTATTCCCCACGTTCGTTGGCGTTGATGTCGGCACGAACGGCTCGCCGCGGGTTGCCACGTATCGGTTCACGCCGCCGGGCGGTAGCTGGGACGCCTCGGATTACGGCGCTTATGCCGTGACTTTGGAGCCGTTGCAAGCGACGGACACCGCCGGCAGCTACCTGGCGGCGCGGCAAGTCGCGATGTTTCGCGTGCTCATCCCGGACACGTTCGTCGTGACGTCAACC
>DATJGQ010000591.1:0-4312 GCA_035494815.1 Gemmataceae bacterium | reverse complement strand
TTCACGGGCGCGGTCCGCCGACGGATCGGCAAGTTCGAGCAGTGTCACGGAGGGACGCTGTTCCTGGACGAGATCGGCGACATGTCGGCGCTGACGCAGACGAAAATCCTGCGGCTCCTCCAGGACCAGCAGTTCGAGCGGGTCGGCGGGAGCGAGACAATCCAGACGGACGTCCGCCTGATCGCGGCCACGAATCGCAATCTTCATCACCTGGCCACGGGCGATTCGGCCCACCCGGCTTGGCCAACAGCGGTCGACGGTGTGGCGACCCCCCTGCCGGACCGCCGCTCGTATCCGGACCGACGCAGGTCCGCCGCGCCGCACGCCGTCGGCCACTTCCGGCATGACCTGTATTTCCGGCTGAGCGGCATCACGATTACGCTGCCGCCGCTTCGCGACCGCGGCGACGACTTGGGCCTCCTGGTCGACCATTTCATTCGGCGGTTTAACCCGGAATTGGGTCGTGACGTGCGCCAGGTCGCGCCGGAGACAATGCGGCTGTTGGAGCAGCATCCCTGGCCGGGCAACATACGCGAATTACAGGGCGTCATCCGGCAGGCCCTCCTGCTCGCGACCGGCCCGGTCCTCCTGCCCGAATTCCTGCCCCCGCTTCTCCGGGGCCACGGCACGAATCGCCCGCCGAAGACGGCCGTCGGGTTGCCGGGATGGGAGCAATTGCTTGAGGAACGGCTGCAACTTGACACGCAGGATCTCTACCCGGAGGCACTCGCCCTCATGGAGCGCGACCTCATCTCTCGCGTGCTGGCGTACACCGAAGGGAATCAGTTGCAAGCCGCGCGGATGTTGGGAATTAGCCGGCTCAGCCTGAGACGTAAGATTCGCTCACTCGGGATGCGAATCGAGCGTTCGGTGGTAAAAAGCTGACCAGTGCTGTCATGAACGAATCACCAAGGTGATTCGTTCCAGCAGCCCGGCGGCCCGGTAAATACCCGCTTGAGTTGGACTTGCCGTTCCGGTCGGCCGAGGAACGGCGCCACAATTACCATCTCCCGTCTCGCTTGACCGCCGAGCGACGTTTTCGTCGTCTATTGGCACGGCGCTCGCTTGTGTCCTTCACGCAGGCGCAGCGGGCCGAACGGCCCCCATCCCCAAAGCCCACCATCGCTCCAGGTTTTCACGAGAACCGGCAGAATTAGCCTGGAGTTGTTCAACTCTCCGGCGAACGGCCGCGACGAATACTGGCTTATGAATGGCCTAGCCTGCTCCACCGACTTGACTGATGCCGAGTGGACTGTGGTCGGACCTTTGCTCGAAGAACCGGCCTTCGACTCCCCCGCCCGACCCGAGTTACGATATGTGATCAACGGCATTCTGTTTCTGCTGCGCTCGGGGACAATCCTACGAACCGTCCCGCCGTGGAGCACAGCGGAGGCGTATTATGCGCAATGGCGGGCTGACGGAAAATGGGAACGCATTCTGACCGCGCTGCTGATCACACGCCGCGCCCGAGCTGTGCCACCGGAAGCACGGCCGTCCCACGACTCGGCGTCACTTAACCAGAACGGTCCTTCGTAACAGTCCGATCGTCGCGGGCCTGTCGCAGCGGCGCCCCATCGCCTCGTGGCCGAACAGTAGCACTTCTGCGCACCGCACTTCCCGGTAACTGCCACGGCGACCCGGGCAGCTTTCCAAACCAATCCGCTGATAACAGCGTCGAGATCCCGCTGCCGCGGACCTACCCGTGGCAGATTCAGCCTATTTTTCGCGGCAATCGCCTATCAGACGTGCGGCCGCAGCGCCGAGGCAGCCTCGGAAACGGAACGCGCCGGCAAGGCCTCGAACGGTTCGGCACCGGAATTGCTCTACGTGCGGCAGCCAAAGCGCTATCGGCTTGCGCCGAACTCAGCACACTCGCAAAGGACTATGCCGCTGCCAGGCGGAATTGACAAAGCCTACCGAATGGGCGCGCGGGAGGTTGGAACCCTCCACCAACGGGCGCGCGTCACTTTAATCTCGAGGGCCGCCGGGACGCCCGCAATGCGATCGTGGAGCGCGCCCCCGACTGACGAATGCGACTGAGTACCTTCATCACATAAGACCCCAAGTTTTTGCTCGCTACCGTCGGCGCCCGTTCGGACCGGCGGGATTCCTCGTTTGAAAGGGTTGACGCTCACGGGTGGCACTGAGGATCGACGAACTCGAGGTGCGAGGCCATGCCGCGGTCCCGTCAATTGGTTTTGGAGCGACTTGAAGGCCGGTGGACACCAGCAACGTCCGGCGTCACGTGGCCGGACGGTAGCCACTTGACGCTGAGCTTCGTCCCCGACGGGACGCCAGTCGCCGGCACATTGAGCAGCATGTTTAGCACGCTCAACGCCGTGGCCCCGACCGTGATCTGGGAGGGGGCGATCCTGGCGGCCTTTCAGACTTGGGCGGCGAAAGCGAACTTGAACATCGGCGTCGTCGCGGACAATGCCGCCTTGGCACTCGGCACCGGCGGTGCCGTCCAAGGCGACGGTCGGTTCGGCGACATCCGCATCGCGGCCGTCCAAATGGCGGCGGGGACTCTGATCACCAACACCTCCTTTCAGTGGTCCGGAACCACCTGGTCGGGCGACGTCGTCATCAACACCGCCTACAGATTTAGCATCGGCGGCTTCGGCAACGGCCCCGACCTGTACACGGCGATGCTGAATGAGGCGGGGAATGTCTTGGGCGTGCTGGACAGCAGAACCGACTCCTCGTCCGCGGTCTATTACCAGTACGCGGGGCCGAAGTCCGGTCTCACGAGCGGCGACGTCGCCGACATCCAGTCCCAATACGGCGGCCGCGCTCCGGACACCTTCGACGCGGCGAGTCCCAACAACACCCTTGCCGCCGCCACCGACCTGGGCGAGGCCCTGACCGGCGTGAATCTCGAGGCCGATGTCACTTCAACAGGGGACGTCGATTACTACAGGTTCACACTGCCCCGGCTCGTTCCGGCCGTCCTCAGTTTCACCGCCCAGGTGACGACCGCGGGCTTGAGCGCTTTGGCACCGTCGCTCGACGTCTATGACTCGAGCGGCCAGCGAGTCGGTTCGGACACGTCCTACGACCCCTTCCACGGCACCGCGTCCGTCGGGGTCGCCGGCGGCAGCGGCCAACTCGGTTCGCCCGCGCAAGTGCTCGGCGGTTCGACCTACTACGTCCGCGTGGACGGCAGCACGAACACCCTCTTCGGCGTCGGCGGCTACAAACTGAACATTTCCTACCAGCTCGCGGACGGCTCGATCGTGGGCGGGCTGCCGATCGTCGGCGGGCTCCTCAACGGCGAAGTCGGCACCGACGATCTGCTGGCTCTTCAGTCGATGTTCGGACTCGGTAATAAGTCGGACGCGCGATTTGACTACTCCTACCGGAGCAGTATCGCCAGCCCATCGGACGTCGATACTTACCAGGTGAAGGCGGCGACGGGCCAGGCCGGCACACAGAAGATGAACGTGCTCGTCTGGGCACTCGAACAGAACGGACTACACCCGAAAGTCGAAGTCTATGACGCCGACGGCAACGCCGTGGTCTCCCAGTTGCTGGCCAACGAGAACGGCACATTCAGCGTCGAAGTGAATAACACGACGCCCGGCGCGACCTATCGGGTCAGAATCAGCGCGCTCGGCGACGGCCACGACAGCGGCAACTATTTCCTGGGCGTCGACTACAACACCGAGCCGGCGACCGCCGTTCACAATCTCGGCAGCAACACGCTGACGTCCTCCGCCACAACCGACGTGCGGGCCGTGACGGTCACCCAGAACCGACTCTTTGAGTTCATCCTCGGCGCCGACAACGGCGTGTGCATGCAGATCCTCGACGCTGGTGGCAACGTCGTCTTCTCACTGTCCGCCACCGCCGGCCAGCCCGCCAGCTCCGGCCATGTGTACCTGAAAGCGGGCAACTACACCGTCCGTCTCACCGCCTCCGCTTGCTCGACCTACACGTTGGCTGGCCGCCTCATCAGCGACCCGATCGGCCCACGGCCGGACGACGGAAGCAGCTCCTCTGACCCATCGGCCACTTCCTGGGACGGCTCGTCCGGCACTTCGAGCGACCCGAATTGGGACCAGCCGTATTATTGGTAAGCCCCAAGGCCTCGCGGCTCTCAGACAGCCGTACCTCCGCTCACAGCACATCATCTCACCGCGGCGACTCTCCGAAACCGGCTGGCTTATCGTCCCGCCCGCTTCTCCGCGATTCGCCTCGACTCCTTTCACTCGCAGCGCGGCGATGTGAGTCGCGGATCGGTGACAAAATTCTGCCGACGAAAGGGAGCCGTGGAGCGCGCAACATTCCCTCCATCGCGACCGGCGGCTAT
>DATJGQ010000590.1:0-2081 GCA_035494815.1 Gemmataceae bacterium | reverse complement strand
CATCCCGCGACTTCAGCTCCTCGGCCGACTTTTCCGAGTCCGTTTTAGCCGCCGCGGCGGCGGTCTTGAGCTTCTCTAGCTCCGCCTGACGCGCCTTGAGCCGCTCCGGGGCCTGGGGCAGGCCCTTTTCGAACGCCTTGGCGTCCGCGTCGGCTTTTGCCTTCGCGATCGCGTCGGCCGCCGCTTTTGCATCCACCTTGGCCTTCTCGACCGCCTTGGCGGCGTCCTCCGCCGCCTGCTTTGCCGATTTCGCAGCCTCCGCAGCCTTCTCAGCCTCCGCCTTGGCCTTGGCAACCTCGTCACCCGGGTCGGGGGCGTTCTGCTTGTTCTGACGGGCGGTCTCCAGCGTCTTTTTCGCTTCCTCCAGCCGCTTGGTGCGCCGGCCGACGCGGGCCTGGGCGTCGTCGAACTTCTGCTTGAGATCCTTGTCGTCCGGCGACTTCTCGGATGCGGCTTTCGCGTCATCCAGCGCTTTGGTCGCCTCGTCGAGCGACTTCTGCTTTTCGGTGACCGCGGTTTCGAGCGGCCTCAGGTCCGGCCCGGCATTGTTCGTCGAGTTCTTGGCGTTCTGCTCGGCCTGTTGCGCCGCGGACGCGAGCTTCGCCGCCTCCTTCTGCTTCGATTCGGCGTCGGCCTGGGCCTTCTTCATCATCTCGGCCGCGGCGCCGGCCGCGTCGGCGGCGGCCTTGGCCCTGGACTCGGCCTCGGGGACGGCCTGCTTCGCCCGCTCGGCCGCGGTCTTGGCGGCCTGCAGGTCGGCCTCCGCCTGCTTGGCCTTCTCCTGCACCGCGGCCGCGTCGGCGATCGCCCGTTCGAGGTTGGGCTTGGACTCGGTCAGCTTCTTGACCGCCGCCTCGAGCCGATCGGCGAGGCTCGGGGGGTCGAGGCTCAGCTCACCCGCCGCCTTCAGCTCCGGCAGGGCCCAGACGCGGATCTTCCCGGTGTAGTCGCCGGCGATGACGTGCTTGCCGTCGTCATCGAAGGTCGCGTGCAGCGCCACATCGTCGAACGCCGGCTCGAGCTGCTTGCCCCCGCCGCCGTTGGGGTCCCAGGTGCGGACGCGCTTGTCGCGGCCGCAGGTGACGATCCGGCCGTCGTGGGTGAACGCGATCGAGAGCGTCCCGACGGCCGGGTCGAACGTGCCGGCGCCGACCGCGCCCGTCGGCGGGCGGTAGTTGCCGTGGGCGGCCCAGCTCTTGATCTCCTTGCCCTCGTCCAGGTTCCAGAGCTTGGCGGTGCCGTCGGTGCTGCAACTGGCCATCACGAGCGAATCGTCGCGGAACGCCAGGTCGCTGACGGCCTCCTTGTGGCCGGCGAGCGTGAACAGCTCGTGCCCGGTCTTGGCCTCCCACACGCTGATGCCGCCGGCGCGGTCGGCGGTGCCGAGGAACTGGCCGTCGGGGCTGAAGGCGATCGCGGTGATCCAGTCGGTGTGCTTCTTGATCGTGTAGAGGAGCTTGCCGTCGGCGACGGAGTACCCCTTGACGACCTTCTGCGGGCCGCCGAGGGCGACGATCGACTGGTCGGCGCTGATGTCGGCGGCGATCACCGCGTCGAACTCGTCGCCGACCTCGGTGACCGGGTTGCCGGTGTTCACGTCGTACAGCACGACCCGCCCGCTCTTGGCCCCGACCCCGCCGCCGGCGAGCAGGACCGAGCCGTTGCGGCTGAAGCGCAGGACGTAGGGCAGCCCGTCGTTGAACGGCAGGACGCCGAGCAGGTCGAACGATTTGGTGTTGTAGAGGAGGATCTGCTTCTGCCCGCCGATCGCGGCGAGCGGCGCCCAGGGGCTGGCGGCGAGCGAGACGAGCGCGCCCGGCCGGGCGGTGCGGACGATCGTCTCGGCCGAGAGGGCGTGCGGGTAGGCGACCGGGCCGGTCGGCTTGCCGGCGCCGGAGGCGACGGTGCTCAGGTCCACCTTGGGCTTCTGCGCGACGGCCGGCTTGCCGCTGGCGTTCTCCAGCGCGCCGCCGGCGATCCACTTGCGGACCACCTCCAGCTCCTTGTCCGGGAGCTTCTCCTTCTTCGGCGGCATCGTGGGCTCTTCGGCGTGGGTGATCGCCTTGTAGAGCTTGGAGCCG
>DATJGQ010000589.1:0-2677 GCA_035494815.1 Gemmataceae bacterium | reverse complement strand
CCGACGATCCAGTACGGTTCGGCCCCCGACGCGACCGCTTGCGGCAGCGGCGCGTCGGGGGACTCGTGTGACAGGTCTTCCTCGCAGGCATAGAAGCGCAGCATCGGCCGGCGTAGTTGGCTGATGTGGTCGCGGATCGTGCCGCGCAGGGTCGGGTAGCGCGCCTCCAACGCGTCGAGCACCGACCGCTGCGTGACCGGGCCGGTCACCTCGACCTGCACTTCGGCGCCGACTTGCGCCAGCGTCCGCAAATGGTACGGCAGCACCACGCGGATCATGGCAACGTCTGCGCCTCGACGGACAGGACGGACGGCAAATCTCGCACGATCGGCGTCCAACTCTCGCCGCTGTCCGCCGACGCGTAGACCTGGCCGCCGGTCGTGCCGAAGTAAACGCCACTCGGCTGGAGCGCATCCACGCCCATCGCGTCGCGAAGGACGTTGACGAAGCAGTTCTCCTGCGGCAGCCCCTTCGAGAGCGGCTCCCATTCATTGCCGCCGCTACGGCTGCGCCAGACCTTCAACTTGCCGTCGGGCGGGTAGCGTCCGAGGTCTGGGCTCATCGGCACGACGTAGATCGTCTCCGGCTCGTGGGCGTTGACGTCGATCGGGAAGCCGAAGTCGGTCGGCAGGTTGCCGTTGACGACCGTCCACAAGTCGCCGGCGTTGTCACTGCGAAGCACGCCGCCGCCCTGGTGCAACTGCATGTACAGGACGCCCGGCTTCTTCGGGTGCATGCACATGTGGTGGACGCAGAAGCCGACCTCCGGGGCCTTTTCGGGCAGGTACGGATTCGTGAGGCCCTTGTTGATCGGCGTCCATTTCTTGCCGCCGTCGTCGGTGCGGAAGGCGCCGGCGGCGGAGATGGCGATCCACATCCGCTTCTTGTTGCTCGGGTCGAGGATGATCGTGTGCAGGCCCATGCCGCCGGCGCCGGGCGACCATTTCGGGCCGGTGCCGTGGCCGCGGAGCCCGGCCATTTCCTTCCACGACTTGCCGCCGTCGGTGGACTTGAACAGGGCAGCGTCCTCGACGCCGGCGTAGACGGTGTCCGGGTCGTCCAATGACGGTTCGAGACACCAGACGCGTTTGAACACCCACGGCTTCTGCGTGCCGTCGAAGTGCTGGTGCGTCGTGAGCGGCGCGCCGGTCTCTTTGGACTCGTCGTAAACGAATTTATTGCTCTCGCCTTTGGGCATGCCGTCGGGCGTCGTCGTCGGCTCGCCGGCGGGCGTGCCGGGTTGGGTCCAGTTCTTGCCGCCGTCGTCGGACCGCTGGATCACCTGCCCGAACCAGCCGCTCGTCTGGGACGCGTAGATGCGGTTCGGGTCGGCCGGCGACCCCTTCATGTTGTAGATCTCCCAGCCCGTGAAGAGCGGGCCGGTGACGTCCCACTTCTGTCGCTTGCCGTCGGAGGTCAGGATGAACGCGCCCTTGCGCGTGCCGACCAGAACGCGGACTCGTCCCATGCGGTACCCCCTCTGTCTGTTTGGTCGTGTTCGGCGGCCGTCAATTTTTTAGCGATCGCTAAAGATAAAATCCTTGTGGTCCGCCGTCAAGAGCGTAAGGTATTGGGCGATCAGGAGAGGCGGAGGCCATCGATGGCCAAGGGTCGTCCGCGAGAGTTTGACACGGAAAAGGCGCTCGACGCGGCGCTCCTGCTGTTTTGGCGGCACGGGTACGAGGGCACGTCGCTTTCCGCCCTCACGTCGGCGATGCGGATCAGCACTCCGAGTCTCTACGCCGCGTTCGGAAGTAAAGAGTCCCTGTTCCGTAAGGCC
Source organism: Gemmataceae bacterium (assembly GCA_035494815.1). Taxonomy (GTDB): domain Bacteria; phylum Planctomycetota; class Planctomycetia; order Gemmatales; family Gemmataceae; genus DATJGQ01. Next base: position 897 of record DATJGQ010000589.1, on the reverse strand, counting down.
GTCGACCGCTATGTCGAACGGCCGGCGTCCTACTTGCCCAACGCACTGAAAGAACGGACCGCCCGCCGTGCGGTGCAAAAGCTTTTCCACGGCGCCATCAACATGGTGATGCACCCGCGACACCCGGACGGTTGCCTGCTGGTGCACGGCGCCCTTGCGGCCAGCCCGGCTTGCGCGTCAATCCGCAAGCAGTTGAGCGTTCGCCGGACTCGGGCCGAAATGGCGGTCCGGCGGCGATTCGACATGGCGGTCGCCGAGCATGATCTGCCGGCCGGCACCGACGCGCGTCAACTCGCGCGGTTCATTGTGACAGTTCTGTGGGGCCTCTCCGTGCAAGCGGCGGGCGGCGCCAAACGGTCGCAGCTGCAAGAAGTCGCCGAAGTGGCGATGCGGTGTTGGCCGAAGGCGGCAACGCGTCGGCGGTAATTGCCCGCGTCCGGGGCATAGCGTTTGCGTTTGTTCCGCTGCATGTCCGAAGAACTCACCGACGTTTTGCGCCTGCTCATCCTCGCCGTCCCGGTCGCGTGGCTGGCGTGGACGGTGACGCACGAGGAAGTTTTCCGCGAGTTCCGGGAGTTTTGCGAGGATCGTAGTGAAAACGCGAAGTCCCTGCTCGTCCGTAAGTTTTTTTCCTTTTCACCTGTGAATACTGTCTATCCCACTGGTGCGCCTTGGCGTTCGAACTGCTTTTCCGCTTCCGCATGGCCTTCGAGGACTGGCGCGGCTACCTGGCCGCCTTCGCCTGCCTGGTGTGGACGGCGAATGTGTATATGAATCTGTACCTGCGCATCCGTGTCGACATCCGCAAGGACAAGGCCGAGGCCGACCACACGCAGCGGAAGGCCGATCCACGCCAGGCGGCTTGACGTCCCCTCATCCTTCAGTCCTCAACCATCG
>DATJGQ010000588.1:0-2031 GCA_035494815.1 Gemmataceae bacterium | reverse complement strand
CCGAGGACCAGATCGCCGCCGTCGGCGACCTGTCACGGCCGTTGCGATCTCCGGCCGATCTTGACCCGCTGCTCGAGCGTATCGGGGAGGCCCGTTGCGTCCTGCTCGGAGAGGCGTCGCACGGCACGCACGAGTACTACAACTGGCGGGCGCAAATCAGCGAGCGGTTGATCGCCGAAAAGGGTTTCTCGTTCATCGCGGTCGAGGGCGACTGGCCGGACTGTTACCGCGCCAATCGGTTCGTCAAAGGCTACGAGGGCGCGGGCGAAGGCGCCCTCGAGGTGCTGTACGCCTTCGAGCGCTGGCCGACCTGGATGTGGGCCAACGAGGAAGTGCTCGCCCTGGCCGATTGGCTGCACGACTACAACTGGGGCCTGCCGGAGGAGCGGAGGGTCGGCTTCTACGGGCTCGATGTGTACAGCCTGTGGGACTCGCTCTATCAGGTCATCGGCTACTTGCGGAAGACCGACGGGCGGGCGCTCGAAGCGGCCAAGGGGGCGGTCCGCTGCTTCGAGCCGTACGGCGAGGACCCGCAGCGATACGCCCGCGCCACCATGTGGGTGCCGGAATCGTGCGAGGAGGAGGCGGTCGAGCTTCTGGCCGAGATCCTCCGCAAGGTGCCGGCGGCCGCGGCTGACGGGCGCGACGCCAGGTTCGCGGCCGAGCAGAACTCATACGTGGTCAAAAACGCGGAGGCCTATTACCGCGCCATGGTCCGCGGCGGCCCCGAGTCGTGGAATATCCGCGACCGCCACATGGCCGACGACGGCATGGTTAACGTCGGCCAGCTCGTCCGGCACACGTACGGCACACGGAATACGGTCCTGGTCGGCTTCGGCTCACATCGCGGCAGCGTGATCGCCGGCCGCGAATGGGAGGCGCCGATGGAGGTGATGCACGTCCCCGAAGCCCGCGAGGACAGCTGGGAGGACGTCTTGCACCGGGCGGGGGACAACGATCGGCTCCTGATCTTCGGCGGCGGTGCCGCGAGCAAGGCGATCGCGGAGCCGCGCGGCCACCGGGCGATCGGCGTCGTTTACCACCCCGAGACCGAAAGTTACGGCAACTACGTCCCGACGGTCTTGCCGAAGCGATACGATGCGTTCGTGTATCTCGATCGGACGCGCGCGCTCCATCCGCTGCACCTGAAATCGCGGCACGCGGGCGAAGTGGCGGAGACTTATCCGACGGGCGTGTGATTGCGGAATGACGAATGTCGAATGACCAATGACGAAGGAATGACGAATGACGAATGACCAGCGTGAACGAGAGCCTTATGACAGCGGCCATTCGTCATTCGGATTTCGTCATTCCTTTGTCATTCGGAATTCGTCATTCGTCATTCCGGGAGGATGACCGATGCTCTTCCAAGACCGCAAAGACGCCGGCCGGCAACTGGCCGCGGCCCTGTCCGACTACGCGGGCCGGGCCGACGTCATCGTGCTCGCCCTGCCCCGGGGCGGAGTGCCTGTGGCCTACGAGGTCGCGAAGTCTCTGGGCGCCTCGCTGGACGTGTTCCTCGTCCGCAAGATCGGTGTGCCCGGCCACGAAGAACTGGCGATGGGCGCGATCGCGTCCGGCGGCGTGCGGGTCGTCAACCAGGACGTCGTCCGCGAGCTGGGGATCCCGGAATCGCTGTTCGACGCCGTCGCCGCCGACGAGTTGCGCGAGTTGCAACGCCGGGAACGCGCCTATCGCGACGAACGCCCGCCCCCCGACGTCCGCGGCAAGTCGGTCGTTCTCGTGGACGACGGGTTGGCGACCGGCTCCTCGATGCGGGCGGCCGTCGCGGCGCTTCGGCGGCTTGGCCCGGCGAAGATCGTGGTCGCGGTCCCGGTCGCGGCGCAAGAGGTGTGCACCGAATTCCAGGACATCGCCGACGACGTCGTCTGTGCCCAGACGCCGGCGTCGTTCCGGGCGGTCGGACTCTGGTACGAAGACTTCTCGCAGACGACCGACGAGGAGGTCCGGGAACTTTTGGCACAGCAAAACGTGGCGAGCGGGGTCGCGTGAGCGCCCCGAGGACTCTCA
>DATJGQ010000587.1:0-4226 GCA_035494815.1 Gemmataceae bacterium | reverse complement strand
GCGGACATGTTTCTGATGCCGAGCAAATTCGAGCCGTCGGGATTGAACCAGCTTTATAGCCTACGCTATGGCACCGTGCCCATCGTGCGGGCGGTCGGCGGGCTGTATGACACGATCACGGACGCGACGCCGGAAGCGGTTGCCGCGGGGACGGCCAACGGCTTTCGCTTCGGCCCGTACACGCCGACGGCGTTTCAGCAAGCCGTGCATCGGGCGTTGGCGTGCTATCACTACCGTCCGGAAGTGTGGCGACAAATCGTCGTGACGGGCATGCGGCAGGACTGGTCGTGGGATCGGAGCGCGGGGGAGTATGAACGGTTGTACGGCCGGTTGTGCACACTCTGATATGGACAAATGAATCACCCGGTCGTCCCCCAACTCCGCAAAGACCCGATCGTAGACCGCTGGGTGTTGATCGCCCCCGAGCGGGCGGAACGCCCCACGGAGCTCGAAGAACCGGCGCATCTGGCTCATCACGAGACCTGCCCGTTCTGCGAAGGCCGCGAGCGCGAGACGACGCCGGAAGTGCTGGCCTTCCGCGCGCCCGGGTCACAGCCCGACGGGCCAGGCTGGAAGCTGCGCGTCGTCGCGAATCGCTATCCCGCCGTTCGCGGCGACGCCGGGGGGACGCCTTGCACCGACAAACTATTCGCCTCGCATCCGGGCGTCGGGGCGCATGAAGTTGTCGTCGAGTGTCCACAACACGAGGCGTCCCTCGCGGCCCTGCCGCCGGACCAATTCCGCCTGGTCTTCACCGCCTATCGCGATCGGCTCAAGTCGCTGCGGGATGACGAACGAATCGCCTACGCACAGGTGTTCAAGAACCATGGCGTGGCCGCGGGGGCGTCGGTCGAACACGCGCACTCGCAGATTCTGGCGCTGTCACAGGCTCCGCACGAGTTACGCAACGAGTACGACGCCGCCGAACGCTACCATCGGACGCACGGTCGATGTGTTTTCTGCGATCTGCTCGGGCGCGAACGTGACGCCGGCGTCCGGATGGTGAGCGAGACCGAGCACGTCGCCGCGTTTGCCGCCTTCGCCGGCCGCTTTCCGTACGAAACATGGCTGCTGCCCATCAGGCACGCCGGTCACTACGATCGGCTCAGTGACGCCGAATTGACTGACGCAGCGAGTGTGGTTCGAACGATCCTGCGGCGGCTCGGCGACCTCAACGAAGACGCGGCATACAACTATGTGCTGCACACTCTGCCGCTGCGAGTCGCCGAATCGCCGGCTTATCACTGGCACCTCGAGATCCTGCCCCGGCTGACCGGCATTGCCGGATTCGAACTCGCGACAGGCTGCTTCGCCAACCCCGTGCCGCCGGAGGAGGCCGCCGCCCGGTTGCGGGCGGGAATATAACTACGTCACAGTGGTGGAACACGTGGGGCCAACCATGCGCGTCGGCGTATTCGGCGGGGCGTTCGATCCGGTGCACTACGGCCATCTCATCCTGGCCGAGCAGTGCCGCGAGCAGGCCGCGCTGGAGCAGGTGTGGTTCGTGCCGGCCGCGCGACACCCGTTCAAGTCCGACCCGGCCGGCACTCCTTTCGAGCGACGATCCGAAATGCTTCGGCTCGCGATCGCCGGCAATCCGAACTTCACGGTCAACGAGATCGAGAAAGACCGCCCGGGCCCGAGCTACACGGCGGATACGCTCGAAGCGTTGCGGGAGCGACACCCGGACGCGGAGTTGCATTTCCTGCTCGGGAGCGACAGTCTACCGGACCTGCCGAAGTGGCGCTCGCCGGAACGCATCGTCGCGGCCGCCGCGCTTGTGATCATGGAACGACCGGGGCACTCGCCAATGTCCGCCGACGACTTGCGGGCGGCGATGGGTCTGCCTGCGGACGGCACTTTGCGAATGACCGTCGTGGACGCGCCGCTGATCGATCTGGCCAGCCGCGACATTCGCCGACGGATCGCCGCCGGCCGCAGCGTGCGGTACATGCTGCCGCGGGCCGTGGAAGTGTACATCGAGGAGAAGGGGCTGTATCGCGGCGGACGATCAGCCGAACAGCAGTAACACCCGCATCGTCGGCGGCTCCGGGAATCGGCCGCCGACGTCCCAGTAATTGTCCTGCGCCGAACAGTGCCGCACTTCCAGGTTCGTCCACGGGGCGCCGGGCGGGGCGTTGACAGGGCGGACGGCATAGAGCCGTCCTACTTGCGCCGCGCGTTGGGCGGCCAGTCGCAAGCCGCGTCGTGAGCGGTCGACCACCCAGGCCTGAAACATCTGGTTCGGCTCGTCGGCGCCGTGGACCACCACGAGCACGGGGTTGCCGGGGCGGCGGTAGGCGACGCGATTGTCGACGACCGCGGGGTCCGCCGCCATCGCGGTCGGCGCCGGCATGAAAGCGACCGGTTTCGTCGTCCGGCCGGTCGTCGGCGACACGCGCTCCAAGTCTCGCGGCACACCCCGTCGACCGCGACGTAGCAGCCAGACGATTACGGCGAGCGCGATCGCCGCCGCCATCATGGCGGCGCCGAGCCAGAGGACCCAGGTCGGGATAGGCCGATCCATGCGCACACCCTGATCGAGGAACCGGTTAAAGTCGTATAGGCCGCCGCACCGCGTCAGGCAAATCTGCCGGCATGAAGACTCGGATGTGAATGACAAACGGGGTCCCAGGCATAGAACAGCGGCGACAACGCTCGCCAACTTCTGCCCCCCCGGACGCCATGAAAGTCTTCGTTACCCGCCGCATTCCTGAGGCCGGCCTGAAACGGCTCACCGGTCACGACGTCACCGTCTGGCCCGAACCGCTGCCGCCGTCGCGGGAAGAGCTGCTCCGCCGCGTCGCCGATTGCGACGGCCTGCTCTCGCTCCTGACCGAGCGGATCGACGGACCCCTGTTGGACGCCGCGCCACGGCTACGGGTCGTTAGCAATTACGCGGTCGGCTTTAACAACGTCGACGTGCCGGCCGCGACCGCGCGGGGGGTCGCCGTCGGCAACACGCCGGGCGTGCTGACCGACGCGACGGCCGACTGCGCTTTCATGCTGCTGATCGCCGCCGCCCGCTGTCTGCGAGCGGGGCTCGAAGACATTGCCGCCGGCAAGTGGAAGACGTGGGAGCCGCTCGGTTGGGTCGGACAGGAACTCACCGGCAAAACGCTCGGCGTCGTCGGCCTCGGCCGGATCGGTACCGCGCTCGCCCGCCGCTGCAAAGGCGGTTGGGGCATGAAGGTGATCTACCACGACACGGTTCGCAACGAGGCGGCCGAGCGCGAACTCGGCGGCGTCCCGCTCGTGGACCGGGACGCGCTGCTTCGCGAAAGTGACTTCGTGTCGCTCCACGTCCCGTTGACGGCGGACAATCAGAAGATGATGAACCGCGAGCGGTTCGCTGAGATGAAGCGGACGGCGGTGTTCGTCAACACGGCCCGGGGCGGACTGGTCGATGAAGCCGCGCTCGCCGACGCGTTACGATCCGGGACGATCTTCGCCGCCGGCTTGGACGTAACCGATCCCGAACCGCCGGCCGCGGACAATCCACTATTGAAGCTGCCGAACCTGGTGCTCGTCCCGCACGTCGGCAGCGCGACGGTCGCCGCCCGCGACGCGATGGCGGTCATCGCCGCCGATAATCTTCTCGCCGGTCTGGAGGGTGTGGCGCTGCCGCACTGGGTGAACCCTGAGGTGGCAGGCAAGCATCGCAAGTGATAGGATCGGGTTGCCGCATTCAATCGCGGAGCGCAAATGAGCGAAGCAGCCAAAGCCCTTCTTGACCAAGCTCTCACGCTGTCGGAGGAAGATCGAGGCATGCTGGTGGATGCCTTGGTCCAGAGCTTCTCGCCACCTCCCGGTTTCGTGGAGATGACCGAAGGCGAGTTCCAAGCTGAGTTGGAACGGCGTGCCAAAGAATGTGAGGACGGAACGGACCCAGGAATCCCCTGGCCAGAGGTCAAGGCGATGCTGTTGAGCGAAATTGATGCCCACGCGAAGCGTTGACTATCATCGCGTCGCCCGCTTAGAAGCGCGGGAAGCAGTCGTTTGGTATGCCCGCCGTAGCCTCTTGGCCGCCCGCAATTTCGTGCAAGAACTAGAGGTCGCCCGCCAAAAGATCGGAACGGCCGCGGAATCCTATCCGATCGATGTGCGAAACGTTCGTTGGTTGAAACTCCGGCGCTACCCGTTTCGCATCTTCTTCCGCATCCTTAGCAACAACCTCTGCAGGATCGTCGCTGTCGCTCATACGAGCCGGCGGGGTCGGTACTGGC
>DATJGQ010000586.1:0-5317 GCA_035494815.1 Gemmataceae bacterium | reverse complement strand
CATGTACAGCGGCGTGCCGATCATCTGGGCGAAGTTCGTGAACAGCGTCTTGTCCGTCAGCGGCTGGGCGGTGGCCTTGGCGACGCCGAAGTCGATCACCTTCGGGACCGGCGTGTCGGCTTGCAGTGTCACCAGAATATTCGACGGCTTCAGGTCGCGGTGGATGACGCCCTTCAGGTGCGCGTGCTGCACCGCCTGGCAGACGTTGACGAAGAGCTCGAGTCGCTGGCGAACGCTCAGGTGGTTCTGGTCGCAGAAATCAGTGATCGACACGCCGCGGACCAGCTCCATGACGAAGTAGGGCCGGCCGCTCAGGGTCTCACCGCCGTCGAAGACGTGGGCGATATTCGGGTGGTCCATGAGGGCCAGCGCCTGCCGCTCCGCCTCGAACCGGGCGACCACCTGGCGGGTGTCCATGCCCGGCTTGAGCACCTTCAGGGCCACGCGGCGGCGGACGGGGCGAGCTTGCTCGGCCATGAAGACGACGCCGAAGCCGCCCTCACCGATCTGCTCCAAGAGCTTGTACGGGCCGATCACCGTACCGGGCGCTTCGTGGACCGGGGGCAGATCGACCGCCCGCGCTGGCGCGACGGCGCCTTCGGCGAGGAAGCTCCCCGCCTGGCGATGCGCGTCCAGCAGGCAGGCGACCTGGCGGCGCAATTCGACGTCGTCGGTACAGGCTTCGTCGAGGAACCAGTCCCAGCAGTCGGGAGGCTGCTTTTCCACGGCGTCCAGAAATACCGCTCGTACCCGGGCCGGATCGACGCTCATCGCACGCCTCGGTTCCTGCGCTCGTTCGATCGCCGGGGGCCTTCTCCACGCGGTCGCATCGAAACGGGGGCTAAACGGCGCCGCGACGCCGGACGCTCAGACTCTCTGCTCAGGCGAAGTCCTGGACCTTGTCGAGGCCGTCCCTGGCGGCCGTTTCGATAACGATGGGATGCCCGGACATGAGGTTCTTCAACTCGAGGACGAACGTCAAGGGCACGGTCGGCGGGTCGGATTCCAGGTCCCCTCCTACTGCGGCGGCAGGACGGTGACCACAAGGCGGTCCTTCCGGCGGCCAAACGCGTAGCAATCGCGCCGGTCTCCCACGCCATGGGTGGGAGCGGGCGCGTTCCCGCCGGACGGAATTGCAACAAGCCCGCAAACAAATCGGCCAGGAAGGGAGCCACATCAGTACAACCTTCTCCTTCAGGCTGCTTCATCGTGCGATTCATGGTCGGCGGCGGATCACTATGTCCGACGCGTCGAGGTCGAGGAGCAGGTCCGAGAAGTCGGCGAAGATGACGTCGCTCTCGCCGTCTCCGGCGCGGATCCGGTCGGCGCCCGCACCGCCGTCCAGGCGGTCACGGCCGCGGCCGCCGATCAACTCGTCGTCGCCCGCGCCGCCGTCCAGGTCGTCATTGCCGTCGCCGCCGTCGAGCAGGTCGCCGAGTACACCGCCGGTCAGGTGGTCGTTGCCGGCCTCTCCGTAGAGCTCGGCGTTCCAGGTGGTGACGCTCGGGTCGATCTCGACCTGGTCGTTGCCGTCGCCGGCGAACACGCTCACCGTCTCGCCGCCCGAGTAGCCCCCGGCGATGACCTGGCCGTTGATGTCGGCGACGACCTCCGGGCCGTTCGGGCCGACCCGGCGGCTCACGCGGATGTGGTCGTTCTTGTCGGTGCCGCGGAAGATCACGCCGTCGGCCCCCCCGTCCAGGGACAAGTTGAAAGCGAACGTCGGTGGCGAGGCGAACGGGAAGGAGACGAAGTCGTTGCTCGGCCCCTCGAAGATGAACACGCTCTCGGCGTTGCTAAAGTTCACGGCCGCCCCCATGCCGAACCCGCTGAGGAAGCCCGTGCCGGGGCTGGCGTTGGCCGGGGTGCCCAGGTTGCCGAAGTTGAAGGTACCCGCGGGCTCGTTTTCCTGGAGGACGATGGCGTCGCGTGAGCCGGCCGGGTTGGCGCCGCCGTCGATCGTCACCGGCCCGCGGATGTTATTCGCCGTGCCGCCGCCCAGGCGGACGGTGTCGGCCCCGCCGAAAGTGTTAATGGTCGTGGTCACGGCCGCGTCCGTGGAGAGGACGTTGAGTGTGTCGCCCGCGTCATTGAAGCTGAGGTTGAGACGGTCCACGTTGTCGTAGGTGAGGCCGTTGCCGCCTAATAAGTCGCCGGTCAGCCGGTTGGACGTCAAGTCTTCGTTGTCGGCTAGGATGGCGCCGCTGAAGGTCACGTTCAGGGTATCGAAGTCGGAAATGCCGTTGACCAGCACACTCGCCGGGATGCTGGAAACGGTCGTCAGGAGGCGGGTCACGGGGTCGAAAACGAGGCTGGTGACGTAGCCGACGTTGACGGTGTCGTTCTGGGTACCGCCGTTGACGATCAGTGAGGTGCTGGTGCTCTGCACGGTGACCGTGTCAGGCCCGGCCCCGCTGTTGACCAGGAGCCGCTCGATGCCGCTGTAGTTCACGGACTGGCTCTGGTCGAACACGGCATCCTTTCGCACGGTCAGAACGTCCCCGAAGTCGGTGCCGTTGACGGTCAGGTCGTCGGTGCCGGCCGTGCCGGTGTCGGCGATGTCGTACAGGCCGGCAGGGAACGGGTTGAGGTTGATCCGGTAATCGTCCCCTCCGCCCGCGCCGTCGAGTTGGGCGAGCGCCGTCCAGTCGCTGACGGTGAAGGTGTTCGCGGCCGGGCCGCCCGTGAGCGTGGCCCGGGTAATGCCCTGCAGCGTGAAGACGCCGCCGGTGGAGCGAGAGAGGCGCGTGTTGCTGAGGGTGAAGTCCGCGTCGTTCGTGGAGATCACCTCGTCAAATGCGCCGCCGCCGCTCAGGAGCGCGGAGGCGGTCCAGCCACTGACGGTGAAGCGGTTCGCGGTCGCGTCGCCCAGGAGGTTCGCCTGCACGATCCGCAGGAGGGTGAGTCGTCCGCGGTCGGTGCGGTCGAGGAAAATGTTGCCAAGGGTGAAGTCGCCTCCGTTGGCAGCGGTCACAGTGTTGGCGCCGCCCGCGCCGTCGATCGTGCCGGTCCCGGACCAGTCGCTGACGGTGAAGGCGTTGTCCCCGACACCGCCGGTCAGGTTCGCCTCGGTGACCGAGGGTAGTCCACCGATCGGGACCAGCGCAACCTGTCCAAAGCCGGCGACGCTGAGTTGGTCGTCGCGGAGGGTGAAGTTGGTGTCGGCAATCGCGGCAATGGTATTGGCGCCCGGGCCGCCGTCATAGGTGATGCTGCCGGCGGGGATGACGTCGCCGCCCGTGAAATCGAGCGTGACGGTGTCGTCGCCGCCGCCCGGTTGGATGCTGACGGAGGTGACGGCGCCGAAGCTAAAACTGCTGACCCAGGCCGGGGCGTTACTGGCGTCGCCGTTGGCATGGCTTCCCGGCGTGTCGATGCCGACGTCCACGCTGACGACCAGGTCGGCGCCATCGCGGCGGAGGGTGATGTTGTCGTCGCTGGTGTCACGGCCGCCGCGGATCAACAAGTTGCCGGTGTTCTGGTTCAGGACGGCGTAAAACGTGCCGAACCGCTGCGGCCGCACGACGGTGTAGCTGTAAGCATCCTGGAGGATCAGGGCCGACACGTCGCTGACCAGCTCGCGGCGGCCCAGGTCGAATCGCACGTTGCCGTTGTCGTTGGCGCCGAACAGCTGCCGGTTGCCCCGGAAGGCGCTGGTGAAGGTGATCGGCTGCCTGACCCCGCCGGGCGCGGCCGTGTGCGCGATCCGGCTCGGATCGAAACCCGCTGGCCCGTCGTTGTTGCTGGACATCAGGTGGGTGATGCTCGGCCCGTCGAAGACGAAATACCGGCCGACGACCCCCCCCGAGGCGTCGTCGGGGATAAAGGTGTCGACAATCCGGCTGCCGTTATCGGGAGTGCGCAGATTCGCGGCCGGGTTGCTGGTGATCCCCATGACCGTGGTCAGCTCGGAGACCACGACCGTGAGCAGGTCGAGCTGGCCGGCCGCGGGGCTCGTCCCTTGCGCGTCGCCGGCAAAGGCGTTGACGATCCTCCCGGTGAATTCGGAGTTGTCCAGCGGTGTCGGGTCGAGGAACCAGCCGCCGCCGTCGCCGAGGCCGTCGCCGTTCAGGTCCCCGCCCCGCCCGAGCGTGACGCTGCCGCGGGCGGGGTGGTCTCCGAGACCGACCAGTCCGTCAAAGCCGGTGACCGACGCCCCGCTAGCGGTGGAGGCGCCGTCCGCGTCCATCGAGATCTCGACATTGATGAGGTTGGGAACTAACACTTGGTTGAAATTCGTGATCACGCGATCCCAGGACGTTATGGCCGCGTCCACGACAGCGCGGGCGACACCCGCCCGGGCGCCGAAGACGGAATCGAAGCCGTCCGACGCCTGACCGCGGTTCGTCCAGACGATGCTCGGGACGGTCCGCTCTTCGAGGGCCTCCAGCTTCGGCCGGAACACCGGGGGGCGGGGCCTGTTGGCACGCGGCTGGCGGCCGCGAAAGAGGTTCTTGTGGAGCGTTGGGATCCAGGTCATAGACATGGCACGATCTCCGGGGTGCCGCGACACACGGTCACAGCACGATGACGAGGAAGGAGTCAGTGGCCAGGGCGTCGTCGTCGTCGAGCACCGTCACCGTCACCCGGTACCGGCCCGGCTTGGTGTATCGGTGCTCGAAGGACAGCTGTTGGCCCGGCCGGACGGCCAGCGGCTGTGGCCCGTCGCCGTCGCCGTAGTCCACGGTCGCCCGCCAAGTGTTGGAGTCGGGGCCGGTAAGCGTCCCGGTGTGACGCATCACCTCGCCGACACGGACCACCTCGGCGCCGCCCAGGACCAGGTGTGGCGGGGCGTTGCGCACCGTCACGTCGAGGGTGGCCGTGCCGACGCCGGTGTCGTCGTCGAAGACGCGGACGCGCACCTGGTAGGCCCCAGGCCGGGTGTAGCGGTGGTTGAGGGTGAAGGTGCCGTCCGGCCCCAGCGGCAGCCATTCGGGGCCGCGGCCGTCGCCATAATCCACGTTGGCGTACCAGCTATCCAAGCCGGGGTCAGCGAAGGAGCCGGTGCGGGCGAGCGCCTCGCCGGCCAGGAGGCTCGCGGGAAGCCCGACGGACACCCGCGGGACCACGTTGTTCACCGTGACCGGAAGCGTCTTACTGTTGGAACCGCCGCCGGAGTCGAACCACGTCAAGTGCACCTGGTAGTCGTCGGCCGCCGTGCTGCTGGGGGCGTCGTCGAGGTAGCGGTGCTGCAGGGCGAAGAGCGCGCGGCCGACGGCGTGCGTCTCGGTCGGTGTTCCGTCGCCCCAGTCGACGCGCAGGAACAGCTCATCCTGCGGGTCGGCGTCCACGAGGTGGCCACGCAGGGTGGCCACGC
>DATJGQ010000585.1:0-2409 GCA_035494815.1 Gemmataceae bacterium | reverse complement strand
TCGACGATCCCGTCCTTCCCGAACGAGGCGATCGGCTGGCCGTTCTTCGCGTTGAGGGCGACGAGCCGATATCCGGTCGTGACGTAGACGACGCGGTCGTCGCCGCGGCCGTCGGTCCAATACGAGACGCCGCGACCCGACAACTGCCGGGGAGCGATCGCCGCGCGGGTACCTTCGCGCAAGCTGTGCACCCAGATCAGTTCACCGGTCTTGGCGTCGAGCGCGACCACCGATCGGCGCGTGCCGGCGGTTGCGTAGATGACACCCTTGACCATCAGGGGCGTGCCTTCGAGCTTGAACTCGGGGCGCGTGCCGAGATTGTCGGTCTTGAAACGCCAGGCGACCTCGAGCTTCTTGAAGTTGGACGCGTTGATTTGATCCGCCGGCGAGTATCGCGAGCCCCGGATGTCCGCCGTATAGGCGGGCCACTCGCCGTTCCTGGTGCTCGGCTGCCCGGCACTTTGCCCGGACAACCCGACCGTGATCCCAGCACACCCCAAGATCGTGGAAGCGAGCGCCCATCGAAGGCTTCTTCGCGACATCGTCATGACATCATCTCCCCTAATCCCTAATCCCTAATCCCTATTTCTTTGCGTACCGTTTCAGCGTCCGCGGACCCACTTCCGCGCCGTAGACATTCCCCTGGGCGTCGGCGGCCACGCCTTCGGCCGCGCTCGTCCCGGTGGCGGCTTCGTCGGGATCGGGAATGAAGGCCACGACTTTCCCGTCCTTGACGTTGCCGATCCGAATCCCCCGCTTCCAGCCCGGATGGTTGCGCGCGACGGACCCCGACTCCGAATCGGCGACATAAAGGTTGTCGGCCTTGTCGATGAACACCCCGCTCGGCCGGCTGAACTGCGCCCACTCGTCGAGGACGTTGCCGTCCTGATCGAGGATCTGAATCCTGTTGTTGTTGCGATCGCCGACGAACAGCCGGCCCCTGGAATCGAACGCAAGCGAGTGCGGCTGATCGAATTCGCCGCGTCCGCTGCCGGTCTGCCCCCACCGCTTGATCAGCTTGCCGTCCTTCGAAAACTTCAGGATCTCGGACTTACCCTGACCGTGACCCTGCGAGACGAAGATGTCGCCGTTTCTGGCGACGATCACGTCGTTCGGCTGGAAGAAGTACTTCGGATCGACGCCGCCGCCCGGCTCGCCGAGAGTCATCAGCAGCTTTCCTTCCGGGCTGAATTTGAAGACCTGATGGCCTTTCGTCGAACCTGCCGCGGGACCCACAGCAGCGCCGCGAGCCGCTCCCTGTGCCGGAGCCGGCGGTGCCGCACCCGCCCCGCCCGCCGGTGGCGCGGCTGGCGCGCCCGCGCCGCCGGCCGCAGGAGCCGCACCCCGCGCACCGCGCGCCGGCCGCGGCGCGTTGTCCTGGTAGTCGGTCACCCAGATGTTGCCGTCTCTGTCCACGTAGATGCCGTGAGGCGAAACCAGTAATCCGGCACCGAAACTTTTCACCAGTTTGCCCGACGAATCGAACTTGAGGATCGGATCCACTGTCGGCGCATCGAGGCACGCGCTGTTGCCGCCGCATCGCTCGGCGACCCAGATGCTCTTACCGTCCTTATCGATGTCGACCGCGCTCAACGACCCCCATTTCCGTCCCTCCGGGAGTTGCGCCCAGTTCTCCACCGTGCGATAGGGATTCGGCGCGTCGTTGGTCGGCGCGACCGTGGACTGCGCGTCGACGAGGCGCATGGCCGCGACCAGCACCAACGGTCCGGCTAACCAGCCTCCGCTAAAGCTACGGCGGTCCGCCGAAGCCTTGGCGTAGGCGGAAGCCGGACCCCACGTACGAACCAGACCCCACGCACCACTCGGACGCCACATGCGACTCCGACGCCACGTACGACTCGATCTGGCACGCATTCGTTTCCTCTTGTCTACTTCCCGCCAGACGCCTGCGTGACGCTGACGTTCACGTGCACGTTCGTCCAACAGCACTGAAAGCCACCGCCGCCCTCTCCCGACGAATCGTTGGCCTGAAGGCGCAGGATGTAATCGCCGGGCGTCGTGAACGTCGCCGTCGACGTGGCTTTGCCGTCCGCGCGATCGACCATCGGACTGGCGGGATCGAACGTCACTGGTCCCGGGCCGCGAAACAGACTCCAGCCGATTCTGACGGGAGGCGGCCCGGGTGAAGCGCCTTCCGCAGCGGCCGCGCCTCGGCCGGCGGCTGCGGCGCCACCACCCCGGCCTGCACCTGCCGCCGCGGTAGTCGGGACCGTCAGAAATGCATTGGCGACATTCAGCTTCTGCGGTTCGTCCGTCACCCAGGCCGTCAGCGACAGCGGGGAGGACACGGTCGTCGCGAACGTCGAGGCAATGCCGGACGGCGGTCCGGTCAACGCGGGACCGTTCGGCTGGAAGAAGTACTTCGGATCGACGCCGCCGCCCGGCTCG
>DATJGQ010000584.1:0-7690 GCA_035494815.1 Gemmataceae bacterium | reverse complement strand
CGTTTGGCCGCGACCGGTGGGAGTGCTCGGCCAGCGCTCCCTCCGGTCGCGGCGGAACACGATCTGCTAGGGCGCGGCCGGCGCCGGCCGCCAGCGGTGCTTCTCGCTTCGCCAGAAGTCGAGCAGCGACATCCCGTCCTGTTCGGGTGTGGCACCGTCAACCAGAATCAGGATGCCGTACTCGCGGACGAAACACTGCAGCCCCGGCACCACGTCCTGCAACGCCTGAAACGCCGCCCCGAGCATAATCTCCCCCGTCAGCGACAGTGTGACCGGCTGGTCGTCCTTGCCTTGCAACTGCGGCAGGAAAGGCACGTCCCCGGCTTTCGCCCTCAACAATCCGATGACGTCCTTGAGCGGCATCTTGTCGATCGGCTTGTCGAGCTTGATCGTCTTGTCCAGCGCCTTGCCGATCCTTTCGGCCCTCGGCCCGTGCGGTGCTCTCGGCTGGGGTTGTTCGCCGAAAGGGCTAGCCCCGCCGCTCCCGCCGGCAATCCCGATGGCGCCGCCGCCACCGCCGAACGCGCCCGGCCCCGGAATCGCGATCATTCCGGGCATTCCGGCACCGGCCATGCCGACTATCGCCGGCCCGCCGGCGCCGAGGTTGAGTTTGCCGGTCAGCCCGTTGAGCGTCAGTTCCGCCTGCTTCATGGCCGCCTTGACCGCCTCGACGTCGGCTTTGACTTTCGCTAGCTCCTCGGTCGAGACCATCCCTTTCTCGAACAGTTTGGAGAGCCGCTGCAGGTTCGCCTCGGCGAGCGTCGCCTTGCTCTTTTGCGTTTCGACGGCGGACTGCTGTTCGATCACTTTCTGCATGATCGACAGGCGCGTCTGCCGCAAGAGGGCCTCGGCTTCGCGGAGCTTCGCCTCGGCGAGTTGAATCTCCGGGCTGTTTTTGAGCGCCTCGACGAGCAATTGTTCCAGCAAGTCTTTGCCCGTCTGTTTATCCTCGGACTTCTGGGCCGCGGGCGGCTGGCCGCGGAGGACGCCGACCGCGGCGAGGACAATGGCGAAAACGAGCAGCCTAATTGCGTACATCCCGTCTCTCCTTCAAGCGGGCCACCTTCAAGGACATCAGCAGCCAGTTATCTTGGTCGGCCTTCACCACGAGGTCCGCCGCCGTGCCGCCGTCGAGGGCGTGCCGATAGCAACGGATCGCGGCGGCGTGGTCGCCGAATCGCTCGCAATACAGGTCGCCGGCCCGGCGATAGAGTTCGACGCGCCGGCGGCCGTCGGCCAACGCCGCCCAGCGTTCGATGAGCTGCGGCGGGTCGTTGCGGTAGGGATCGTTCTCGGTGTCGACCGGCGGTAGTTGTTCCTTGGGCGCGGCCTCGTCGGGGCGCGGGACCGAAACGATTCCCTGTTCGACTCGCTGGACCAGCCGCGTCCGCCAAGCGACCGTCGCGGCGCCGGCCCCGTACACGGCGGCGAGCACGACCGCCAAACGCGCTCGCCCCGCCCAGCGACGGCGCCGCTGTGTGCCCGCCGTTTGCCGCCACAAATCCTCGCGCCGATCCGGCGCCTCAGGCGACGGCGACACCGGGGTCAAAAGATCGTCAAGGTCGTTCATCGGACTCTCCCGCGTCATAGGCGTCACGGAAGGCCTGTCGGGCGCGCGTCAGCAGCGATTCGATCGCCTTGGGTGTTTCCCCCCAAGCGTCGGCGATCGCCTGCACGCTCATCTGCTCGAGATACTTCGACCGCAGCACCTGTTCCTGACGCGGCGGCAGGTCTGCGAGCGTTCTCGCAATCCGCACGGCCCGTTCCTGAGGATCATGGACCGGCAAGGCAGCGGCGGCGGTCGTCAAGGCGACGACCCGATTTCGCGCCGCGGTCGCGGCCCGCAGCTGCTCCCGGACGACGTTCGCGGCGATGCCGAAGATCCAGGATCGAAAACTGCCCTTGAGCGGGTCGAAGTCACGGGCGCGGCGGACGGCCGTCAGCCAGGTGTCCTGCACGACCTCCTCGGCGATCTGGTGCAGGCCCGCGCACCGCCAATGTGCGTATCCGCGCAGGTCGTCGTAAGTCGCGTCGTACCACTCGCGCCAGGCGCGCTCGTCGCCCGCCAGCACGGCGGCCCGCCGGCGCAATTCGATGCCGACGCGATCGCCGCCGTCCATCCGTCGCCCTCGATCGTCAGCAGTGCCCGGCAACACAGTATTGTCGCGCTGCTCGGAAATCCTTCGCGCGTCCGATGTTTTTAGGTCTGCGGACGGTCCGCCGACTGCTTGGCGCGGCCCGGCGGGGGCGATACAGTAATCGTTCGGGCAGCCGGCACTTTGCCGACCGTCGACTGTCCGCACTCGCCCTCGCGTCGGTGTCGAAATGAAAATCGCCGTCGGTAGCGATCATCGCGGCGTCGCCGTTAAACAGCGCATCGTACCGCTGCTCCGGCAACACGGCCATGAGGTCGTCGACGTCGGCCCGGACAACCCGGGCAGCGTCGATTACCCGGACTACGCGCTCGAGGTGGCCCGCCAGGTCGGCGACGGCCGGGCCGAACGCGGCATCCTGATCTGCGGCACCGGCATCGGCATGTGCATCGCCGCCAACAAGGTCCGCGGCGCCCGCGCGGCCCCGTGCCACGACAGCATCACCGCCGAACTCAGCCGCCGGCACAACGACTCGAACATCCTCTGTCTGTCCGCCGACCTCTTGGGCGAGGAATTGATCGAACGGATGATCCGCATCTGGCTCGATACGCCGTTCGAGGGCGGCCGGCACGCCCGGCGGGTGGACAAGATCATGAAATACGAGGCGGAACAGGCTTCGCAGCAATGACGAATGTCTAATGACGAATGACGAAGGAATGACGAATGACGAAACCCGAATGACGTAAATAATGGGTGGCATCGGCGGCCATTCGTCATTCGGTATTCGTCATTCCTTCGTCATTCGTCATTAGACATTCGTCATTTTCCTTCGGCAGCGTCCATCGCCGCCTCGATCATCTCCAACGGGTGCCGTGCCCGCCGTCCCGCCAGATCGTGAATCTGATGGCGACACGACGTACCCGTCGCGGCGACGGCCGAATCCGGCGCTTCCTTGAGCGCCGGCAACAACTCCAACCCCGCGATCTGGGCGCTGACGTCGAAGTGCTCGGCCTCGTAGCCGAACGAGCCGGCCATGCCGCAGCAGCCCGCGTCGAGGACGTTCACCTCAATCCCGGGAATAAGTCGCAGCGCCGCCGCAGAGCCCTTCGGCCCACGAAGCGCTTTCTGATGACAGTGCGCGTGCAACAGACAGGCTCCCGGAATGCGGCCGAGCGACAGCTGACATTCGCCGCTTTCGACTTTTCGGGCGAGCCAGATGTCGGCGAGTTCGGCCGCCGCCGCGACCCGCCGCGTCGCCGTGCCGGGTGCAAGCTCGGGCCATTCGTCGACGAGTGACAAGAGACAGCTCGGCTCCAGACCGAGGACCGGCGTCCCATCCGCGACTCGCCGTGACAGCGCGGGGGCCTGCGATTTTGCCAGCGCTCGTGCTTCCGGAAGAAACCCCTTACTGAGCAGCGCGCGGCCGCAGCACTCGATGCCGGCGAGCGAGACCTCATAGCCGGCGCGTTCGAGCACGCGCACGGCCGCGCGGCCGATCTGTGGCTCGTTGAAGGTCGTGAAGCAGTCGTCCAGGAGGATGACTTTCCCGGCGCGGCCGGCATTGGCGTCCGGCTTGTGTCGCCCGAACCAGGCCCGGAAGTGTTCCTTGTGCAGCGGGGGGAGCGACCGACGGCGGTCGATGCCCGCGACTTTTTCCAGCAGCCACCGCGCCCACGGTTGTTGACCAAACCAGTTGATCAGGTTCCCCATCGGGGCGCCGGCCCGGTTCAGCCGATGGATGTTGGCCATGAGCCGATGGCCGAGCGGCCGCGGCCGATGGCGATAGTAGGCGTTGAGGTATTCGGCTTTGAGCTTGGCGACGTCCACGTTGCTGGGGCACTCGGCCTTGCACGCCTTGCACATCAGACAGAGGTCCATGACGTCGTAGACCCAGCCGCCGCCGAGATATCGGTCGTCGCCCGGCGGGGCCTGGCCACTGATCGCCAGCCGCAGCGCGTTCGCGCGAGCGCGGGTGGTATCGCGCTCGTCGCGGGTCGCGCGGTACGAGGGGCACATCGTCCCGCCCTGCAGCTTGCGACAGGCGCCGTTGCCGTTACACATCTCGATAGAACGGACGAACCCCTCCTGCTTGCTGTATTCGAACACCGTCGGCAGCTCGATCGGCCGGTACTGCGGGCCGTACCGCAAGTTTTCCGTCATCGCCGGCGAGTCCACGACCTTGCCGGGGTTCAGCAGGTTGTGCGGGTCGAAGGCGCGCTTGACCTCGCGGAACGCCTCGTACACCGCCGGACCGTACATCTTGCGGTTCCACTCGCTGCGGGCGTACCCGTCGCCGTGCTCGCCGCTGAGGCAGCCGTTGAACTCGAGCACCAGATCGGTGACTTCTTCCGTGATCCGCCGCATCGCCGCGACATCGGCGGCGTCCTTGAGGTTGAGTAGCGGCCGGATGTGCAGGCAGCCGACGCTCGCGTGTCCGTAATAGGCGCCCTGGGTGCCATGTCTGTGGAGAATCTCGCTGAAGCGCGCGGTGAACTCAGGCAGTCGCTCCGGAGGCACGGCCGCGTCTTCGACGAACGTGGTCGGCTTGCGATCGCCCGGCAGGCCGTAGAGCAGCGGCATCCCCGCGCGGCGCAAGTCCCACAGCGAATCGCGCAAGTTCGGATCCAAGGCCGGCACCGACGCGGTCAGCCCCGGCGTCCGCTGCATCCGCCGCTGCAGTTCGTGGACCTGGTACGAAACTTCGGCGCTGCCGGCGCCGCTGAATTCGACCATCAATAGCGCCGCGGGAACCCCCTGGATCGCGGCCATCCGCTCACGCAACGCGAGGTTGCCCGCGGCCAGGCGAATCAATTCGGAATCCATCAACTCGACGGCGGACGGCCTGAGTTCCAGACACAGTTCCACCGCCTCCAGCGCGGCGGCGAGCGACGAGAAGTGCGGCACGAGCAGGCCGCGGGCGTTGGGCCGCGGCACGAGGTTCACGTCGGCCTCGGCCGTGACCGCCAACGTCCCTTCGCTGCCGACGAGCACCGGCAGCAGCCCGGGAGTCTGCGTATTCCCGTTGCGATTCGCTCCGTCGGCCGGCAACACGTCGAGCAGGTTGTAACCGCTCACCCGCCGCAGAATCTTGGGGAACCGCCGGCGGATCTCGTCGGCGCCGCGAACGACCGCCCGACGGACGTCGCGATAGGCCGCCCCTTCGGCGGTCGTCGCCTCGGCTTTGCGGTCCCACTCGGTGGCCGTTAGCGGCGTGAACTCCGCCTGACTTCCGTCGGCAAGGATGGCCCGCAGTCGGCGGACGTGGTCGTTCGTCTTGCCGTAGACGATCGAGCGGGCGCCCGCCGAGTTGTTCCCGATCATCCCGCCGACATTCGCGCGGCTCGCGGTGGAAACGTCCGGCGCAAAAAAAAGCCCGTGCGGGGCCAGCGTGCGATTCAGTTGATCGAGCACCACGCCCGGCTGCACGCGGGCCATGCGGGCCGACGGGTCGACGTCGAGGACTCGGTTGAGATACTTGCTGCAATCGATCACCAGCCCCGGCCCGATCGACTGGCCGGAGAGCGAGGTGCCGCCGCCGCGGGGGACGATCGGCACCCGCATGTCCGCGGCGATCTGCACGCAAGCGACCAGGTCGTCGGCGGACTTCGGGAGGGCGGCGCCGAGGGGCGTGACCTGGTAAATACTCGCGTCCGTGCTGTAGAGCCGACGGCTGGTCTCGTCGAAGCGGACCTCGCCGCTCATGTGACCGCGCAACGCCTTGGCCAGCGCCTCTCGCTTCAGTTCCGTGAAGTCATGCATGGCGCTATTGTCCGCCGCCGTGCGCTGGTGGACAAGTGGCGAGTGATTGGGCGAATCTCGGGCACTTTCGCTAATCGCCCATCTTCGCGGGACCGTGCCGGATTTGCAGGCGGTGGCTTCTGGCGGAACGGGGCGGGTTCTCCCGCGCGCGCCGATTGCAGCGAGTTTCTCATGTGGGGGGGTCGCACCAGCCGATGTAAGGACCACCGAGATCGGGCGCAGTCGGTCCCGCGCGAGCACCGTCTTTCGGGCGACGCCCCGGGGGCTGTGCGGTCACGGATTGACCCGCCCGGGGCCGACCCCGCTTCGGACCAGGACAGCCAAGGAGCGTTCGATGAGGAAGGGACTCTTCGCTTCTGTGGCGGCGCTGGCGGCCAGCGCCGGCGTCGCCTGCGGGCAGGGATCGCCGGCCGGCGGGCCGGGGCCGGTTCCGGGGCCGACGACCGCCTATCCTGGCTTCGGGACCGCGGCGATGTCTTCGCCCGCGCCCGTTCCGATAGCCCCCGTCGGCTTGAAAGGGGGAGTCCCGCAGGGAACCCCGCTGCCCACGGCCGGCCCCGCCGAGATGCCGCACAACGGCCCCGTGCCGCAGCCCGGCATCTATGACCCGTGGGCTCACGGCAAGGACTACAACCCCGAGGCGCCGGCCGGCCCCCCGGGCAGCGGACAGCTTCACCGTGCGGCGGGCGGCCCGGATCGCTTTTACGTGGACGTGGAATGGCTGGTCTGGCGGCCGAAATCGGGCCCGATCGCCTTCCCGCTTTTGACCGCCGGCCCGCCGGTCCTCGACGCGGTAGGAAATGTCAGCGGCGGCGTCCTCGGCGCGGACGGCACCCGCGTCCTCGTTGGCAACGATCACGTCAAGTACGGCGACGCTCTGAACGCCTTGCGGGTGACGGTCGGCTGGTGGTGCACCTGCGAACGTGAGTGGGGCGTCGAGTGGAGTGGGTTCATCCAGGAGTCGCGGTCGGAGATCGCGAACTTCTTCGCGCCGCTCGAAGCCCGCGAAGTGCTCGCCCGCCCGGCCATCGACGCCCTCACCGGCTCGCCGATCGCGCTCGTGGTCAGTGTGCCGACCGGCTTTCCGCTGGAACGCGCCGGCGAGGCGCACTTCAAGAGCAGCATGAACTTCGGCGGGACCGAATTCAACCTCCTGCGGAACTGCCTGTATTGTGACATGGCCAAGTTCAACCTGCTGGCCGGCATCCGCTACATCGACCACACCGAAAAGTTGTCGATCATCACCCGCTCCCAGTTCCCGACGAGCGTCGACGGTTCGACGCCCCCGGACTTGCTCGACATCTCCGACGAGTTCGACGTCCGCAACCAATTTATCGGCGGGCAGATCGGGTTCCAGTCCGAATTCCGCCTCGGCCGTTGCTTCACGGACTTCACGGCCAAGTTCGCGCTCGGCAACATGAACGAGCAGTTGAGCATCTCCGGCTTCACAAACTCGAGCGTCGCCGGCGTCAACACCTCGACCGTCGGCGGCTGGCTCGCGCTGCCCACCAACATCGGCAAGAGCAATTTGGACAACTTCGCGTTCGTGCCCGAATTGACCTGGAAGCTCGGCTACCAATGGACGCAGCGGATCAGCACTTACATCGGCTACAACTGGCTGTACATGAGCCGCGTCCTGCGGCCTGGCGATCAGATCGATGCGACCATCAATCCGACCCTGGTCCCGGTCAGCGGGGCGGCCGGCCCGTTCGGTCCGCCGCGGCCCGCACGCGTTTTCAATGAGACCGACTTCTGGACCCAGGGCGTGACCCTGGGGCTGAGCATCCGGTACTAATCGAGCCATTCCTGGCGAGCGTCGAGGCGTAAGCCCCACGGGG
>DATJGQ010000583.1:0-2260 GCA_035494815.1 Gemmataceae bacterium | reverse complement strand
CCCGATGGTTGACCGGGTTGTAGGCGTGGGCTTCCAGTGCCGGGATCACGGCGGTGAGACATGCCCCCGGCGCGGTCGCGCGGTACAGGGTGTAATACAGTCCGACATCACTGGTCAGGAAGGTGACGTCGCGGCTGTCGGTCGGGACGACGATGCCCCAGAACCCCTGCATCGCCAGCCGCGACGTGAACGGACGGATCGCGCCGATGAACGGCTGGAAGAGCGTGGACCGGATGGTGCCGTCGACCGTTTGAATGCCGGGGCCGGTCGGTGCCGTAACGGCCAACCCGCCCGACAGCAGGTCGCCGCTGGCCGTGTCGTCCCAGATGACGGCCTTGAAGATGGCGGTCAGGTCGCCGAAATCGTCGCGGCCGAGGCTGCCGTCCCCCTGCTGTTGGAACATGGGCACCCGCAGGCCGATAGAGGCGACGTTATTGAAGAACGCCGTCTCGAAGCCGAGCACCTCGCGGTGAATGGCCCGGTTGGCGGCCTGGCGGCTGGCGGCGTCGACCGCCGCCGGGTTCACCGCGCCACTCACCGTCCGTTGGACTTGGGCGATGGCGTTGGCCGGGTTAGTGATGATCGGCCCGGTGCCGGCGGCGATCGACGCCTGGTTCTGGGCGGCAAGCTCGGCCAGGACCGCGGACTGAAGGGCCGCGTCGTCGATCACCGTGACGGTCGGCGCGATGGCCCCGCTCGGGACGCCCTGGAAATACTGGTATCGGGTGTAAAAGCGAGTCTGCGGCCGCGGGCTTTCGTTCTCGCCGATCAGGGCCGTACCCCGTGACGCGTCGAAGACCCGCAAAGCGGTGACATAGTCGATGGGCACGGTGACCGGGTTGGACACGATCGTTCGCTGTCGCCCGGTCTGCACGATGAACGGCGTGGTGACCGTTTGGGTGGTGGTGGTTGTGGTCAGGAAGCTGACGCCGCTGAAACTGCCGGCCATGTTCGGCAAGCCGATGCTCGCCGACCCGCCGCTGAGGGCGAGGGCCGAGCTTTCCGGGGCGAACGAGAACGGTGCCTCGGTTGGCGCGGGCGCCGCGGGCTGTTCCGGCGTCGGTGCGGATGGCTGACTCGGCACAGTCGGCGGCGTCGGGCACTGGATCACGGGCGGCCAGTAACAGTTGGAGCTTGAGCCGACGCGACCGGCCGGCGGCAGGTTGTAGAGCGTGGGCGCGGACCGCTGCGACGGGGCGCCGACCTCGACGAGGGGCGGCGGGGCCGTCTCGGCTGCAATGGCGATCGCCGATAAGGTGGCCGTCAGCGTAACGGCGGCCAGGTTCTTGAGACGATTCACGATCCCCTCCTCGGCTCGACGCGCCGGACCGGCCGGACGCGGACCGCGAGGGAACGCGCCCCGTCGTTCAATCGGCAATTCGGGCACAATGGGTTCAATCGATTCGGCATGCAAAATCCGGCGAACCGGGCAATTTCCCACGCCCGAGGAAAACGGGGAGGCCGGTGGCAGGACGGCAAAATTGTGTGGCGAAAGACTGCGGAAGGCAGTACGACCAACCAGGGGATTTGCGTAACCAAACGGGCTGCACCCGGCGATGGAGTCCTGAAAATGGCAACCGTTAGCGCTCGCGCGTTGATCGATAAACTCAACCCGACCTGCCGCCGCGCCCTGGAAGGGGCCGCCGGCCTGTGCCTCTCGCGGACCCACTTTCACGTCGAGGTCGAGCACTGGCTGCTGAAGCTGCTCGAAGACCCGAACGACGACCTCCCGGCGCTCTTCCGGCAGTACGGCCTGGACATCGCAAAGACCCGCCGCGAGGTCGGCAAGACGCTGGACCAGTTCAAGACGGGCAACGGACGGGCGCCGGACCTGTCGTTCGAGATTCTCGATTTGATTCGGGAGGCGTGGGTGTTGGCGTCGCTCGACTACGGGGCCGGCGCCGTCCGCAGCGCACATGTGCTCGCCGCGCTCTTGAGCGATCGCACGGCGCGCCAGCATGTCGTCGGCGAGCAACGCCCAAAGCAGATGGCCCGAGCGCACACGGCTCGTGCCGTGCTCGACCGAGGCCAGCAACCAGGCTTGTTTCACCATGTCGACGATATCGGGCGAAAGCGCAGGCGCGCGCGAATTGCCGGTCTTCATCCGGTCGAGCGACTTGGTGAGGTCGGCCAGCAGGCGCGACGGGTCGATTTCCCACCGACGCAGGATCGCGGCCACATCGGTATCGGTGCGATCGAGCAAGCCGATCAGCATGTGCTCGATTTCGACGTTGTAGTGGGTGCGCAACGCCGTGGCCCC
>DATJGQ010000582.1:0-2075 GCA_035494815.1 Gemmataceae bacterium | reverse complement strand
TTCCCGTGATCCCATTCGATTCCATCAGGAACTCCAGCACCGCGGGCGGCGACGAGTCGGGGATGGGATGGGCCGCGTCCTCGTAGATTTCGATGAGGTCGGTTAGCGCATCGCGATACTGCACACCACCCGGATCGAGTTTCTGACGAAGCAAGTGGCGCAATACCTCCGTGGCCGCGTCCAGTTCGTCCTCGTTCGCGATGTGCCGCAACGGGAACTGACGGACGAGCCGGAGGTACGCGTCGGATACGGCACGTTTTGAAGCAATGCGACCCATGTCTCTCGGCACTCCCAGCATCTGACAAGAAGTGGTCCGGTCATTCGCCGTGCTGTTTTGCTCGGCGTTGCGGCGGCTGATTGAGCCTTCTCCGACCAGCTTTCTTTTTCTTCGCCGTGGCCTTGCCGGGCGGGGGATCGTGGCACCCACATTGGTCCGGCCACCGATTCTCGTCGTACTCCTCGTGATCCATCACCCGGAGAACATAGACAACTCCCGGCAAGGGCTTCTCGTCGTCGGCGTAGAGCACACGCCCGATGACCCGGTATCGATTGTGTCCCACGTTGAACACAACACAATTCCCAACTTGATCCGCCGAGTTGAACGTCTGCCGCAATTCCGCGAAGTGATGCCAGGTTGCGGCGACGACGGTCTTGTACCAGGAAGCCAACAGAGTTCCGGTCGTTTCCGGCCGTTTGGGGTCTTCCCAGAACATCCGCAAAGTCTTCTTGGAAATCACTCGCACAGGCGGGGCTCCCGGAAACCTCCAGCCCTTTAAGCCAATTTATTTCGCAGGATGCGAAAAGTCGAGGGAGTTTCGCGTTTTGCGAAAGCCGGTCAATTATTAGGGGTCGAAAGAGCGAAAAGGCATGAAAACGCCGACTACACGCGCTTGTTGCCTCCTATTACCAACTCGCCTTCCGCCGGCACGGTCCTCTCGCTATAGCGGGCGGGCCGCAGAATACCGCGGGAGGAGTCCGTACATGCGTTCGCGCGCGACCGGGATCGGGCTTGCCGCCGTTGTCGTTCTCGCCGTGGGCTTCGCGCTTGTGCCGGCGCGGGCCGAGCAGATCCACCGCCATAACTTCAACGGCCGGCATGTCGCGTTCGTGCGCGGCGACGCCAATGCCCGCGTCCAGGAGAACGAGCACGATATCTCCGGGCTGGCCTTCAAGAGCCAGCCGGCCAGCGAGCACATCAAGCTCACCGCCGAGGCCGCGACCGGCGACTCGGCCTACATCCACTACCACTACGACACGCCTCCCGCGCCGATCACCGAACTGCTCACTGGCGGGGTGTGGGTCAAGTCCACCAAGGCCGGCGTTCAACTGCGCGCCCGCGTCGTCTTCCCCAAGGAGCCCGACCCCACCAACCCGCAAACGCCGCTGACGACCCTCATCATCGGCAAGACGCTCGATACGTCGCGGAAGTGGGACAAGCTGACGCTGGAGAACGTCCCCGAACTGCTGGGCAAGCATCTTCCCGCCCTGCGCGCCAAGATTGGCCGCGACGTGGACACGAGCGGCGCGTACATCGACCGGCTCGTGCTCAACCTCTACACCGGCCCCGGCGCGGTGGAGGTCTGGATTGATGACCTCGACATCGGGCCGGTCAAGCCGCCCGCCAAGGCCGATGGCATCGGCACGCCCGCCAGGCTGACGCGACCCGGCGACCAGGGGCGCGGCCGGGCCATCGAACAGCGCGGCGGGCAGATCAGCGTGGACGGCAAGCCGTTCTTCTTCCGCGCCATCCGCCATACCGGCACGCCGCTGCACGTCCTGCGGCAGGCGGGGTTCGACACGCTGTGGCTGCCGCCGGACGCTGGTGATGAGTTGATCGCCGACGCCAACCGCGAGGGGTGGCTGGTGGTGCCGACGATCCCGCTCGTGGCCGCGCGCAGCGACGAGGAAACGCGCGTCAACGTCGATCGCGCCGCGGCCGACCTCGACTCGTTCATGCGGAAGTTCGGCACGGCCGACGTGCTCTTCTGGGACCTGGGTGCTGGCCGGACCGGCGGCGATGAAGCGCGGGTGGCGCGGACCTGCGACGCCATTCGCCGCAACGACCCGCGCCGGCC
>DATJGQ010000581.1:0-3095 GCA_035494815.1 Gemmataceae bacterium | reverse complement strand
CGCGCGGCCCACTCGTCGTCGTCTTGACGACCTTGGCGACCTCGACCGGCCAGACGAGCCGTCCGTCGCGGTCGAATACCCGTACTTTCACGATCCCTCCTTCGGTGACGCGTCGCAACACCACAGGGCCGAGCCGTAGATCGACGAAGACCGTCTGCCTGAACGAAGCGTCGCGCCACTCCAATCCTCGCGAACGGCGGCAAGCGTCGAGCCGTCCGGCGGCGTGACTTGGGGCGAGACTTTCGCGCTAGCGACGCACCGCCTGCGCGTGCAGCGCCTCCACGTCCGCCCATAAGCGGCGACAAGCTTCTTGTTCCTCTTCCGGCAAATTCGCCAGCGCCGACGAATCACGCAATCCCGCCAAGTCGGCGTCCTGCTGCCAGTGCCGCAGGACTTGTCGTGCCGTCAAACCGGTCCGAGCCGGGTCGCGGGCCAGAAGTTCGTGCCACAAATTCAGCTCCGCCCGAAGCCAGTACACGGCCTGCTTTCGCCATCCCGCCCGGGCCGACTCGTCGAGTGGAGGGTCGTCGCGGCCACGCCCGGCAGCGGCCAGCGCTGCGGCGCAGACGGCATTGTAACGGCGGCCGGACCGCACGTCCTCGGCCCGCTCCGGGTGCTCCGCGAACGTTCCGGCATATAACCTAGCCGCCGCCGCGGGCAGCTTGCGGATCATGAAGAGTTCCGCGAAGTCATCCCGTTCGGCGTCCGGAGGCTCGACACCGCCGAGAATTGCCGGCAGTCGCAGGTCGAATTGGATCAGGCGCTCGCAAGCCGAAATCCACGCGGCGGACGGCCGGTTCCACCGCGGGTCCTTCTTGCCGAGTTCGTGGCCGCGATTCAGGCGGTCGAGTGCGTCGGCGAACAGACCCTGCTGCTGCAAGGCCAGGCCGAGATTGCACTGCGCCATCGCGTATTCCGGTCTGATGCGAACGGCCTCCCGCAGCGCTGCGACAGCGTCATCGAGCTGCCCTCGCTTCTGCAAGGCTCGGCCCAGGTTATTCCAGGCGACGGCGTCGTTCTCGGCAATGCGAATGGCGTCGCGGTACGCCGCGATCTCTTCGTCTTCCTCGCCGATGCTTCCGAAGGCGTTGCCCATGTTCGCGTACGCCTGGAAGAACTTCGGGTTTAGGCGGACGGCCTCGCGGTAAGAGGCGATCGCCTCATCCGGTTGGTCGTTACGAAGTAGCGCATTGCCGAGGTCGTAGTGGGCCATCGGGTCGGTCGCGTCCTGGCGGATCGAGGCCCGGAACGATTCGATGGCCGGGACGAGTTTGCCTTGCCGTTGCAGGGCGTTGCCCAGGTTGAGGCGGGCGAGGGCGAAGTCCGGCTTGAGCCGGAGAGATTCCTCGTAGGCTGCGACGGCGTCCTCCAACTTCCCTTTGCGCTCCAGTGCGTACCCGAGATTCATCCGCGCGTAGGCGCTCCGGGGACGCAGGGCGACCGTCGCCGTGTAATAGCGGAGCGCTTCATCGAGCTGCGACGGCTGTTGATCGTCGAGTGTTCCGGCGAGTTGGTAGTTGGCCCACACGTCCCCGGGAAACTGCCGTTGGGCGAGCTGGGCGACGCGCAAGACGGCGGCGTCGCTGCTTCCGCGAAAGGTGCGCTCGAGCGCGTTTGCGAGCAGAATCAACGTCCGGACGGGTTGACCGGCCAGGCCCGGAGACTCCGTCAGCTTTTTCAACGCCGGGCCGTCCTTGTTGACCATCGCCGCGCGAAGGCCGGCGCGCCAAGGTTCCGGGTCCGCCGCCGTGGCGGAGGCCGCCAAACGTTCAGTCAGCCGCACGTCCGGCTCGGCGAACGACCAGGCGTCCAGGCCAGCTACGAGCTGGTCTCGGATCGCTCGTCGGCGAATTCGCTCAGCGGCGTTCGCCGGTTCCAGTACCGCCACGTCGATTCCGTAGCGGCGAAACGCCTCACCGAACACGCGCGCAGCATCCTCCCTGCGGTCGAACACCTGCAAGCGGGCGTCTTCGAGCGTGGCGACCATGTCGAGGTCGATGCGCCGTTCGCTAACCTGTTGCCGCAAATCGGCAGACATGCTTGGGGTCAGCATGGCCTCGGTTCGCTGGACAAGAGTCAAGGCCTCCGGCCATTTTTCCTCACGCTCCAGGCGGGCGATCTCTTCGAGTGATCCTTTGACGCCTCGCACCGCTTCGGCCGCCTTCCGCTCGAGAAGCCGCCAGCCGCCGACGCCCAGCACGGTAAGTCCGAGCACTGACACCGCCAGGCCGATCGTGAGCCGCTTGGCGCGACGCTGAGCGGCCGCCGTGGCTCGTGCCTCTTCAGCCTTGGCCGCCGCCGCAGCCCGCTCCAACTCGGCCACCCGGAGCCGCATTTGTACCGACGCCAGGTAAGCGGTCATCTTCTCCGCGACCGCGCCCGCATCGCGCGGACGATCGTCGCGGGCGGCAGCCATGCACGTCTGCGCGAGCGACACCAGCTCCGCGTCCGCCCCACAGCCGGCCAGGCGGGCGCGAGCGTCCGCCAAGTCCGCGCGACTTACCCGAGTCAGAATTTCTTCCTTGGGAGATCCGGCGTAGGGCGGTTGGCCGGTCAGGATTTCGCAGAGAATCGCGCCCAGGCCGAACACGTCACACCGCGCGTCCAGGGGCTCGCCACGTGCCTGCTCCGGGGACATGTACGCCGGCGTCCCGACCAGTGTGCCCGCGGCCGTGAGCGCGACTTGCTGCGTCGTGAGTGTATCCGCCTGGACTTGACGATCGACGACCGAGGACGCCGGGCCTTCGGCGGAGCCGTGTACGTCTCCCCGCGTCGGACGTGTGACCAATTTTGCTAGGCCCCAGTCCATGACCTGCACTTCTCCGAATGCGCCCACCATGACGTTGGCCGGCTTCAGGTCGCGGTGAAGGACGTCCCGCGAGTGGGCAAAGGCAACCGTCTGGCAGACGTGCGCGAAGATCGCCAGCAGCCGGGGCAGCTCGTCGCCGCCACTTTGCCGATCAGCCAGCAGGGCGGCGAGCGTCCGGCCGCGCACCAGCTTCATCGTGAAATACGGCCGGCCGTCGGCGGTCGTACCGACGTCGTGGACCGGGACGACGCCGGGGTGCTGCAGGTCGCCGCAAACCCGCGCCTCT
>DATJGQ010000580.1:0-4123 GCA_035494815.1 Gemmataceae bacterium | reverse complement strand
GACCGCGATCCGAACCAACCAGCGGCGCCAGCGCATAAGTCATCCCTCCGGGCGTGCCCGTCCAGAGGGACTGCGAAAGTGATGCCAGAACCAGCGCCGGCAGTCAAAAGGCCGACCAGCCCGAAGCGCAAGCGAGGGATGAAAGTCTGGTCCCAGAACCAGCGCCGGCAGTCAAAAGGCCGACCAGCCCGAAGCGCAAGCGAGGGATGAGACTTTCATCCCTCGCTTGCGCTTCGGGCTGGTCGGACCGGCCTTTAGCGCCGTCGTGCTTTCCACGGCGTCATGTTGTCCGGCGGCTGGTACTTCCAGACGACCTTGCCGCTGCGGTCCAATTCGGCGACCTCCCTCAGCGTGATGCTGCAGACCAGCGTGTTGCCGTTCGGCAGTCGCTGCACCGACGTCGGCCGCGCGTACGCCGCTTGCCAGAGTTGCTTGCCGGCCGTGTCGAACTCGGCGACGCTGTTCTGCAGCGTCGTTAGGATGTGACCGTTCGGCAGCACTTCGACCGCTCCGTACCCGTACGGCCGGCCGCCCAGCGTAAACGGGGGGCTGATCTCCTTGTGGGTCTTCGGGTCCATGCGGATGCAACTGCCGGCTTGCGTGATGAGCACGACCTCGCCGGTCCGCGCCTTCGTGGCGGCGACGATGTCCTGCTGCGTCCGGCGGATGACGAACACCTCGTGTTGGCTCTCGTCCCATTCGACGACACGGTCGCGGGAGACGACGACGGTGTGCCCGTCCGGCAACCGCTGGAGCGAGACCGGCAACATCACATTCTTGTCCCAGATCTTCTTGCCGGCGAAGTCGCGCTCGACCACGTGATGATTCGTGAAGTCGGCGATCACGACGCGGTCCTTGCCGACGACGGCCGCGTCCATCGGCTGCTGCAGACCGTCGACCTTCCAGACCACGGCCTGTTTGTCGTTCATCTCGACGACCTGGCCGCCGATGCCGTTGGCGTTTCGCAGGACCAGGAGGGTGTGGCCGAGCATCGCCGGCGTGCCTTGAAGCCGGGCGAGATCGACCGAATCGCGGTTGGTCTCCCACCAGGCGAGCCAGCGGTCGCGGCAGGCCTTCCGTGCGGCCGCGTCGTCGCCGAGCGAGATTTGCGGGGCCGACTCGCCGGCCATGCGGATGAGTACTTCTTCGACCCGCCACGCAGAGCCTTGCGGCAAGTCGCTGAGCAGATCGATGAGCGCGGGGACCGATTCCTTGTCGCGCGCGGAGGTCACGAGGGCGAGGCCGGCGCGGAGACGGACGTCGAAGTTCTTGTCCTTCAGGGCCGCGCGGGCAATGGCGACGACCTCGGGCCGGCGGCTGCGGATCAGCGCCTCGGCGGCGGCGGCGCGGCGGACCGGCTGGGGGTCGTTCAGCGCCTGAGCTAACAGCGGGTCGGGATTATCGCCCGTGAGCGCCACGGCCGCGAGGGCGTCGCGGACCTCGTCGGCGACCGCCTCGTCATCGGCCAGCGGCAGGTAGGCCAACAGCGCGCCGGCCGCTCCCTCGGGCTTCCGCTTGGCGATCAGCCGGGCGACCGCGGCGGCGAGCGTCGCGCTGGGCACCCGCTCGATCGCGCTCAGGCAGCGTTCCGCCCGTCGGGCGACTTCGACGTCCTCCTGCGTGGCCGCCGCGCGTCGTAACAGTGTCACCGCCGGCAGGCCGCTGGCGATCAGGTCGGCCGTCGCCCGTTCCCGGACGGCGTAGACCGGGTCCCCGAGCCGTTCGATCAGCGACTCGATCCGCTGCCGGTCATTGCCCGCGACGGTCCGCTGGCGGAAATAGGCGACCAGTCCGGGGCCGTCGCTGGGGATTTGGGCCTGCTTGACGAGTTGTTCGTCGGACGGCGAGTCGGCGGCGATGGCGACGGCAAGCAGCACCGCGCCGCCGACCGGCCCGCCGAGCCACCTGAATCTGCCAATGTCGCGACTCCTCAGTCTCATCGGTTTCTCCGCCCGGCCCCAGTATCATAACCGACGCGGCCGCGTTCGACATCGGACGGCCGATTCGGTGGTTCGCCTCGCGGCCGACGGTGGGGTATCATGGCAGAGGATTGCGGTCCCGCGAGTTGACCCCGTCCCCGGCGAGTCCATGCCGTCCCGATTCTTCATCCTGATCATCGTAAGCTTCTGGCTGGCGACGACCGCGTGGTTCGTCACCCGCGAGGTCGCGCCGCGGTGGCGGTCCGGCGACGCGCCGCCGTACGTCATCGAACTCGCCGACGAGGCGCTCAAGAATGTCACCCCCATCCGCTGGCGGCTTGCTTGGAACGGGCGCGACATGGGCCAGGTTCGCACGACCTTGCGCTACCAGGAGGCGGAAGGCCTCTTCGAACTGAAGGCCGAGAGCGAACGGCTCGATCTCGCAAACATCGGGGCGCTCAAGATTTCGGCGCGCAACCTGCGCAATTCGCTGCAAGTCAATCACGACGGCGAGCTACGGGGCGTGCATACCGCCGTCGAGATGGAGACGCCGATCGGCGTATTCAAGGTGGCGGTCACGGCGCAAGTGAAGGCCCGGCGGATTGAGCGGTCGTGCGATCTCGAGTCACCCCTGCTCGGGGCCATCTCGCCGAAGTTGGAGCCGGTCGCCTATCGGCGGGGGAGCGTGCTCAACCCGCTGCACCCGGTCAATCGCGTCAACGGCCTCAAGCCCGGCCAACGCTGGCGGATTCCGCTTTTCGATCCGTTCGGCGACGCACTGAAGGCGACCGTGGCTGAACTGTCGGGCGTCAAATTGTCGCAGCAAGCTGCGGAACCGGTGGCCCAATTCCTTTACGCGGAAGTGCTGGCCGAGCCGCAGTATATCGAATGGGACGGGGCGCCGCAGCCGTGCTTTGTCATCGACTATCGGGCGGAGAGCGGCGACGACTTCACCGGCCGAACCTGGGTCCGCACGAGCGACGGTCTCGTCCTGAGACAGGAGGCCCGGTCGAACGAAGAGACTCTCGTTCTCCAGCGGGAATGAACGGCGCAATCCGAACATGATCGAACTGACCGACATTACGAAGCGGTACGGCACGAAACTGGCCGTCGACCGCCTCACCCTGCGGATCGAGGCCGGGGAACTGTTCGCCTTCCTCGGCCCCAACGGCGCCGGCAAGACGACCACGATCAAGATGCTGGCCGGCCTGCTCTTCCCGACCGGGGGCACGGTCCGCGTCGGCGGCTTTAACCTCGAAACGCAGGGCGATCGGGCCCGCCAACTGATGGCGTTCGTTCCGGACACGCCGTTCCTGTACGAGAAGCTCACCGGCCGCGAGTTCCTGCAGTTCATCGCCGACATGTACGGCATGACCCAGGAGCACGGCCGTCGACGGATCGACGCGATGATCGACCTCTTCAGCCTCGGCACGTTCGTCGACGACCTCACGGAGCGGTACTCACACGGAATGCGGCAGCGCACGGTCTTCGCGGGTGCGCTCCTCCACGATCCGAAGGTGCTGATCGTGGACGAGCCGACCGTCGGCCTGGACCCGAAGTCGATCCGCCTGCTCAAGGATCTGCTGCGGCGCGAGGCCGACGGCGGGACGACGATTTTCCTCTCGACGCACTCGCTGGACGTGGCCCAGCAGCTCGCCGACCGCATCGGCGTGGTGCATCACGGCCGGTTGATTAGTTGTGGGACGCTCGACGAGTTACGCCGGCAGGCGGACCATCAAGGGACGCTCGAGGACGTGTTCCTTAAGTTGACGGAGGAGGAAGAGGAGCAGGCGGAGGCGGCCGCCTCTTAACCGTCGAACCCTCAACCCCCTCGTTCCCACGCTCCGCGTGGGAACGCCGCTTGCGACGCTCCGCGTCGCGAATCTTCGGGGGACAGACCTCCTAGGGTGCGAAAAAGCGCGACGCGGAGCGTCGGGCGTGCATTCCCACGCGGAGCGTGGGAACGAGGATCTTGGATATGAGCGTCGTTGACCAACCCGCGATTTCGCAGCCCTGGCTGTTCCAGCGCCTCCGCTGGTCGGTCATGCGCAACGCCGGCTCGCTGGTCGTCGGGAACTCGCGGGCCAGGCTGGTCACGATTGTCGTCTGCGGCCTGCTCGTCGCGG
Source organism: Gemmataceae bacterium (assembly GCA_035494815.1). Taxonomy (GTDB): domain Bacteria; phylum Planctomycetota; class Planctomycetia; order Gemmatales; family Gemmataceae; genus DATJGQ01. The sequence continues at coordinate 78 of DATJGQ010000580.1, read as the reverse complement.
CCACCGTTTTCGCCGCCGGGCTGGAAGGGTTTCAGTTCCTGAAACAGACGGAGATCCCGTTCAGCGGCCGAATCATCG
>DATJGQ010000579.1:0-3988 GCA_035494815.1 Gemmataceae bacterium | reverse complement strand
CCAGAGCAGAAGCGCGGCCGCGTAGAACCAGCGGAGGCTGCCGCGGTCCACTAAGTATCCGGCGACGAACTGCGAGATCGCGAACGTGATCCCGAAGGCGAACTCGATGTCGCCGTACCCGCCTTCACTGAGATGATGCTTGCCGTCCGCCTGCGGTTCTGTCTCGAACATCCAGGTCAGGCCGGCGACGCTATTCTCGCTGGTGAACGCAGCGCGGATCTCCCCCGACATCACCCCCATCGTCTGCCGGTCCATGTAGTTGATGACGGTGGCCAGAAACAACAGCCAGATCACACCCCATTTCCACGGGGCGACGCGGCCGGCATCGGCGGGGACGGGATCGCCCATGCGGGGAGGGCTCCTTGAAGGTCCGACCAGTGAGCCGGAACGTCCCGCGATTGTAAACGACCGCCCGAAGAGTGTGTCGGGGAAATCGGGCAAAACCATTGCGGTTGCCGCCGGCCTCCAACTCTCTATGCTGAACGGCCGTCCCGACATTTCCTCATTCGAAGCGACTCCTCGACCCGGGAGGGCCCGTCCGTGCAAGCCAAAGACGCGATCAAGTCGGCGCTGAACCAGACGCAGGGGATGCTGCCGATGTACCTCGCCGATCTCTCCGACGCCGACCTGCTCGTGCGGCCGGTACCCAACGCCAACCACATCGCCTGGCAGTTAGGCCACATCATCAACTCGGAGCCGGAGTTGGTCCACATGGAGCTGCCCGACGCGGCCTACCCGAAGTTGCCCGCGGGGTTCGCCGAGCAGCACTCCAAGGAAACCGCCGCCGTCGACCCGCCGAAGGGCTTTCTCACGAAGGCGGAGTACCTCCGCCTCGCGAAGGAGGTGCGCGAGGCGACGCTGGCGCTGCTCGACCGCGTCGACATCGCCCGGCCCTGCAGCGGGAAGATGGCCAAATTCGCGCCGACGCTCGCCGACCTCTTCCTCATGCTGAGCACGCACACGATGATGCACGTGGGCCAGTTCACGGTCGTGCGGCGGAAACTGGGCAAGCCGCTGGTGATGTGATGCATCCCGTTACAGCCGGGCAGGAGCCGATGCGCACACGGATGAGGGACGCCATCATTGTCTGTGAGCGCGACCTGCTCCGGGATGTGACATGGCAGAGTTAGAGAATGAGCGGGCATCACAAGTCGCGCATCCGCATCCTCGACGAAATCCGCCGGCTCCGCCCGGAGCGGGACCACCAGCGGATCGTCTTTCTGTCGACGTGCTATGATTTCCCGTTCGACACGACGCGGGCACTCGAATTCGCCTTATTCCGCACGTTCGCAGTACCGAGCATCTCCGCGTTGCTCGACCGGACCGGCGAGTTTCGGACCCGGGCCCAGAAGCGGTACGATGACACGGACATTATCGTCAGCGAACTGATGGAACGCGGCTACGACAGCGACCGCGGCAAGCGGGCGCTGCGGCGGATGAATCAGTTGCACGGCCGGTTCGTGATCGCGAACGCGGACTTCCTGTACGTCCTGTCCACGTTCGTCTTCGAGCCGATCCGCTGGAACCGGCGGTTCGGCTGGCGGCCGTTGTGCGAGCAGGAACGGCTCGGCTACTTCCACTTCTGGCGGGCGGTCGGCCGGCGGATGGACATCCATGGCATCCCGGGCGATTACGACGAGTTCGAACGGTTCAATCGCGAGTACGAGCGGAAGCACTTTCGGTTCACCGACGCGAACGCCCGGGTCGGATCCGCGACGCGGGAGTTGTTCGTCGACTGGATGCCGCGGCCGTTCGCGCCGGTCGTGCGGCGAGTGATCTATGCGTTGCTCGACGATCCCCTCATCGAGGCGTTCGGCTTTCCGCGGCCGGCGCGGTGGATGCGACGGCTGGTCGTGGGCGGCGTTTGCGCGCTCGAGTCTTGCGATGGTTACCGGCGCGGCCGCGACCGCGATATCGCACGGAAATGCGGCACCGGACGTATGCGGACGGTTACACCATCGAGCACCTCGGCCCGCCGGAGCATTAGCCCCGAAGGGGCGGCACAAGACAGCCCGGGGCAACGCCCCGGGATAGCATGGGCGAAAGAATCGTTAAGCCCTGAAAGGGCGCAACACTCGGGCGACGTCGGCATGTTGCGCCCTTTCAGGGCTTGATCTGTTTTTCGGTCACGTCTACCCGGGGCGTTGCCCCGGGCTGTTTTGTGCCGCCCCTTCGGGGCTAATGCCGGACTCCGTCGCGGGCTTTTTCTCCACCATCCGCCGGAACCGCGCGGCCGCCCCCGGGGCGTAGCTCGACTTGTTGTTGTTGAAGACGACGTGCGTCTCGCGGACGGTTTCCGCCAGGTTCTCGGCCCGCGCGGCGATCTCCTCCAGCTCGCGGTTCGAATAGTCCCAATCGAACCGGTCCGCGACCGTGCGGCCGGCGACGTAGCCGTGCGCGTTGCGGCCGTGGGCGCGAATGTAGGCCAGCCGGCGATCGGTCACAACGTCCTCCGACGGCATCACCATGAAGTGTTCGCGCTGCGGTGCGTCCACCGTCACCAGCGTCACGTGACGCTTCTTGAAAAACGCGACCGTCTCGTCCTTTTGCTCGCCGGTCAGCCACTCGCGGTGCCGCAACTCGATCGCGAGTTGATACCCCTTCAACAGCCCGATGAGATGGTCCAACTCCGCGAGCGAATACTCGCGTGGCCGAAACGTCGGCGACAATTGCAGCAAGAGTGCCCCGAGTTTGCCGGCCTCGTCGAGCGGTTGGATGCCTTCGAGGAAGACTTTCACGACGGCCCGCTCCAGCCGCGGCGTCAGCTCGACCTTGTCCCTGTGCGTGCGGGCCATCGACCGCAAGCCGCTCGGCAGGAGCTTGACCGGCGTGCTGTGTCGTGAGAGGAGCTTGTGCAACTTTACGTCGAAGAGAAAGTCGTCCGGCGTCTCGTCGGCCCACCGAGCGACCGCCGTCGGCGACGGCACGGCATAGAAGGTCGAATTCACTTCCACAAGGTTAAAGTGCTCCGCGTACCACGGCAGGCGTTTGCGGGCCGGCAAGTCCGGCGGATACCAGTCCTCGACAAACCCGGGGTCCGACCAGCTGGCGGTGCCGACGCGGATGACGCCACGGCGGGAGCGAGATCGCTTTGGTTTCGGTGCCGTCTGAGTACTCATACCCGATACGGACGCAAGTCTCGTTCCCGGCCCCGATTTTCCTTGCGGTCGGGCCACGGCGCGGGCATCTTAAGTGATCCTGCCGCGACGACCGCACCTGCGGCGGGCCCTCTCCAACAACCCGGCGCCGATCCGCCCGTCATTCCGTTGACCTTGGAGTCCCGATGCGTCATTCCGTCGAACGAGGGGAACTTGGCCGACTGAGCCGCCGCGAGTTCGCCCGCCGGGCCGCGGCGCTAGTGACCGCCGGCGCGGCGCTGCCGTTCTACAACGAGTCGGCGCTCGCCCAGGACCTGAAAGCGATCGCCGCCATCCCCGCGGACGCGGTGCGACTCAACGCCAACGAAAACCCGATGGGCCCGTGCCCGGCGGCGATCGAGGCGATCCGCACCATCGTCCCCCAGGGCGGACGATACCTCTTCAACCAGGCGCGCGACTTCGTCACGGCGATGGCCGCCAGCGAAGGTCTCCAGGAGGAGTTCGTGCTCGCGGCGGCCGGCTCCAGCGACCCGTTGCACCGCACGGTGATGGCGTTCACCTCGCCGTCGCGGCCGCTCGTGATCGCCGAGCCCGGTTACGAGGCCCCCGACCGCGCCGCCAAGCATATGGGGGCGAAGGTCATCACGGTCCCGCTGCGCCAGGACTACGCCCACGACGTGCGGGCGATGGCCCGTGCCGACGCCAACGCCGGACTCATTTACGTCTGCAACCCGAACAACCCGACCGGCACCGTCACCCGGCGCGAGGACATCGAGTATCTGATCGCCAACAAGCCGGCCGGCTGCGTGGTGCTGGTGGACGAGGCGTACTTCCACTTCGCGGAGACGGCCTCGCCGTCCACCGAGTTCGTCGCCGCGGGCAACGAATTG
>DATJGQ010000578.1:0-4668 GCA_035494815.1 Gemmataceae bacterium | reverse complement strand
GGGGCGCTGACGCGACCCCGCTCGCCTGGCTTTTCCGCCCCACGATCGCGTCGATTCCACTATCATGCCCCCGTTCCTCTCACGTGCGCGCCGGCCGGAGACGTTACGGTGGCAGCGGTCGATAAGATCGGCAAGTTCCAGGTGCTCGCCCCGCTCGGCCAGGGGGCGCACAGTTCCATCCTTCACGTCCGCCGCCAGGCCGACAGCAAGCAATACGCTTTGAAGGTCGTCCCGCTCGACGGGCCCGAGGACCAGAAGTTCCTGGAGCAGGCCCGGCACGAGTTCAAAGTTTCGCAGAAGCTCGACCACCCGAACCTCGTAAAGCTCTACGCGCTCGAAGAGGTCAAGGACTGGCTCTTCCGCGTCAAGAAGGCCCATCTCCTCATTGAGTACATCAACGGCAAGACACTCGACGAGGTGCCGCCGCTGTCGATGCCGAAGCTGATCAGCGTCTTCACGCAGATCGCGGCCGGGCTGGAGCACATGCACCGCCGCAACGTCCTGCACGCGGACATGAAGCCCGGCAACGTCATGCTCAGCCGCGCCGGCGAAGTGAAAGTCATTGATTACGGCCTGGCCTGGATCAAAGGCGACGATAAGAGCCGGGTGCAGGGAACGCCCGAATACATGGCCCCGGAAACGGCCAAGCGCAAGCTCGTCAACGAGCGAACCGACATCTTCAACTTCGGCGCGACCATGTACCGGCTGGCGACGTTTCGCAAGCTGCCCTCGACCGTTCCCGAAGCGGATATGGACATCGACCCGGAATTGTGGGCCCGGCAGGTCAAGCCGGTGTGCGAAATCAACGCGGGCGCCCCGAAAGAACTCGGCGACCTGATCCACCGCTGCCTGACGTTTGACGCGCACAAACGGCCGGAATCGATGCGGGCGGTCAAGTCCGCGCTCGAAAAGTTAGGCGAAGAACAGTCCGTCGAGTCGAGCGGCCCGCTGGAGTGGTGACCATGTCGGAGCACTGGATCGCCGACCGCGCCCGCGGCATCGAGATGTCCGGAGTGCGGAAGATCTTCGAACTCGGCCGCAGCCTCAAAGACCCGGTCAACCTCAGCATCGGCCAGCCGCACTTCGCGGTGCCGGAACCCGTCCGTGCCGCCGCCCACGCCGCGATCGAGGCCGGACAGAACGGTTACACCGTCACGCAAGGCATCCCCGAACTTCGGGCGAAAATCAAGAAGTGGCTCGACGAACAGTATCGCCACGCCGACCGTGAGGTGGTGATCACGAGCGGGACCAGCGGCGGGCTCCTGCTCGCACTCACCGCGACGATCAATCCCGGTGATGAAGTGATTCTGTTCGACCCGTATTTCGTCGCCTACCCGGCAATGGTCACCTTCGCCGGCGGCCGGGAAGTCGTGATCGATACCTACCCGAATTTCGAGATCGATGTGGATCGCGTCGCGTCCGCCATCACGCCGCGGACCAAGGCGATCCTCGTCAATTCGCCGGCCAACCCGACTGGGGCCGTGCCGTCGCGCCAGAGCCTGCACGACCTCGCGCTCTTGGCTCGCGAGCGCAACGTCCTGCTCATCAGCGACGAGATGTATCGCGTCTTTAGCTACGACGAGCCGTTCACGAGCCCGGCCGAGTTCAACGACGAGACGCTGGTCGTCGACGGGTTCGGCAAGGCGTACGGCATGACCGGCTGGCGGCTCGGGTTCGCCCACGGCCCGCGGGCCCTGATCGAGCAAATGAGCAAGTTGCAGCAGTTCAGCTTCGTCTGCGCCCCAAGTGTCGCACAGCACGCCGGCGTAACCGCATGGGACTTCGACACGTCCGGCATCACGACCGATTATCGTCGCAAGCGAGACCGGGTTGTGGCCGGGTTGCGCGAGCGCTTCGAATTCGTCATCCCGAAGGGGGCGTTTTATCTCTTCCCGAGGGCGCCCTGCGGAAACGGCACCGAGTTCGTCACCGCCATGATCCGTCAGAACCTGCTTTTGATCCCGGGCGCCACATTCAGCGGGCGCGACACCCATTTGCGGATCAGCTTTGCGGCGGCGGACGACGTTCTGGATCGCGGGATCGAAATCCTGAATCGCCACGCGCGGCACTAAATTCGCCGCCACTTAGCAGAATTGCCCCACTTCGCCGGTCGGGGCGAGCCATAATATGGATTGACGGGAGCGGTCTTTCCGGCAGAATGGGTTGTAGCGATGAACCCGGATCGCGGGCGAGCCACTCCCGGAAACTCTCCCATCGCGTTGACCTCCACCGCGCAGCCGCCGACGGCCCATTTTCGCGCCGCCGCATCTTCCGTCAGGAAAGGACCTTCTATGCACAGGGCTTTGTGGACCGGTCTCTTGGTCGTCGTAGTCGGCTGGCTCCCGGCGACGCGCGCGAAGGCTGCCGAGGAAGCGACGCCCAAGACCTATGTGGTCGTCGCCGGCGTCAGTGACTATTCGGACCCGCAGATCAAGACGCGGCGGAACGCGGAGACCGACGCCCAGGCGCTCTACGACGTTCTGACCGACCAGAAATACCAGGGCACCGCCGCCGCCGACGCCCATCTCCTGCTCGGCAAGAAGGACGACAAGCGGCACAGCGAAGCGGCGACCAAAGACAACATCCTCAAAGCCATTAAGGCCGTCTGCGAGAAAGCCCAAAAGGACGACTTGGTCGTCATCGCGTTGATCGGGCAGGGGGCCCCCGTCGGCGATCGCACCGCGTTCCTCGCGAGCGACAGCACGTTCAAAGATCGCGCCAAGAACGGCGTCCGCTCCGCCGAAATCGAGGCGATCGTCGAGAAGGCGAAGACAGAAAAGTTGTGCGCGATCATCGACGTCAACATGCGCGGCTACGAGACCAAAGAAGATGTTCCCGAAGCCAATGTCATCGACATGCTCCGGGTGTTCGTCGGCAAGGAGGACAAGGAAGAGCACGCCTTGCCGCCGGGCCGAGTTGTCCTCATGGCGAACAGCAGCCAGTCGGCCCTGCTCGACGTCGGCAACCAGAGCCTGTTCATGAAGGTCCTGATCGACGGCCTGAAAGGGGCCGCCGACGTGGACGGCTACGAGCCGGACGGGGTGATCACCGTCCCCGAGATCGACACGTACCTCGAGAAAGAGGTCGCGAACCTCGCCCGCACGACAGGCAAGACGAACGAGGAGAAGGCCCAGGTCGCGATCGATTTCGGGGCCCGGTCGAACCGCTTCGTGCTGACGAAGAACCCGGCGGTGACGCCGTCGGTCGATCAGCGGCTCAAGAAGTTCGCCGATCTCAAACTCGAGTCGGCGGTCGCGGCCGAAGGCAGCAAGCTGCTGGCCCAGATGCCGAAGCTGAAGGCCGACCAGGAACTGCGCAAGGCCTACCAGAAGCTCGCCGACGGCAAGATGACGGTCGAGGAGTTTACGAAGTTGCGGGGCGAGAATTTCGCCGCCCGCAAGCTCGATACCTCCGCCGCCGAGAAGTTCGCCAACCAAGTGACCCGCGGGCTGCGGGTGATTCGCGACCAATACGTCAAAGAGCTGAACGCCGGCGACATGGTCGCCACGTCGATCAAGGGCATGTACCGCCGGCTGGACGCGAAAATCCCCACGGAGTTGCAAGAGCGGATCAACAAGGCTAAAGAACTGCGCACGTCGGAGTTGGTCACGCTCCTCACCGACGCTCGCCTCAACCTTGGCAAGCGCGAAGACCTCGAAAGCAACAAGGACACCGACATCGCGCTGCAGATGATGACGGTGAACCTCGACCCCTACACGGTGTACATCGATCCCGAGCAGAAGCAAAAGGCCGACATCGATTTCCGTGGTCGGTTTAAGGGCATCGGCATTCAGATCCGCCGGCTGCCGGAAAAGGACGCCCTGCAGGTCCGCACGCCCATTCTCAATAGCCCCGCCTACAAGGCCGGGCTCAAGGAGAAGGACCTGATCACGGCGATCACGACCGACCGCGACGAGAAGGGCAAGCCGCTGCCGGAGCCTAAGACGTTCAGCACGAAGGGCATGAAGACCGAGACGGCCGTCAAGCACATCCTCGGCGAGCCGGGGACGAAGGTGCGGCTGACGGTCGAGCGCGAAGGGGCGTCGCAGCCGCTGGAGTTCGAACTCGCCCGCAACATTATCGAGGTCGAGACGGTCCTCGGAGTGAAGCGGAACGAAGACGACTCGTGGGACTTCTACGTCGATCCGAACAACAAGATCGGCTACATCCACCTGACGCAGTTCCAGCAGAGCTCCTTCCACGACATGGAAGAGGCGCTCAAGAAGCTGTCGAAGTCCGGCCTCAAGGGGCTGGTGCTCGACCTGCGCGGCAACCCCGGCGGGCGGCTCGACAGCGCGGTGCAGATTTCCGACCTGTTCATCGACGACGGGCTGATCGTGACGATCAAGCCCCGCGTCGGCCGCGAGACGAGCTACGGCGGCGACCACGACGGCAGCTACCTCGACTTCCCGATGGCCTGCCTCGTCAACGGCGGCAGTGCGTCCGGCAGCGAGATCGTCTCCGCGTGTCTGCAGGACCACAAGCGGGCCCTGATCGTCGGCGAGCGGTCGTACGGCAAGGGCAGCGTCCAGAACATCCAGGACTTCCCGGCCACCGGCGGCGAGATCAAGCTGACGACCGCCACCTTCTGGCGGCCGAGCGGGCGGAACCTCAACAAGATGAGCGTCAAGGAGTACGAGAAGAAGACGCCGGAACAGTTGGAGAAGG
>DATJGQ010000577.1:0-4683 GCA_035494815.1 Gemmataceae bacterium | reverse complement strand
CTCCGGTCGTGCACCACCGCCGCGCGCCGCAATACTTGGGCAGTCGTGGATTTCTTAGCACCCTTCGGCTCGATCGGCTCTAGCGTCGTCAATCCCCCGAACAACCTACGAACGCGTACTCGCGAGCCACGCCGTCCTGATAAACGACGAAGTAGCACGCCTGCCAGCGGTCCAACTTCTCTGCGATCTCGTCCCAACGGTCTTCGACCTGATGCCGCGTCGGCTCGAGCGTCCGGAACACGCGTCGCAATTCCCGTTCGGTCAAGGGCGCGGCGGCGGCGTGTCCGCGGCGGTCGGCCGTCCGAGTGATGTCGAGGATGGAATGCGTCCCGCACTCAGCGGCGCGCTCGAGCACTTCGTCGATCGTGCGCGGCCGGCGACGCGCGCGACGCGGCGTTTGTCCGACGAGGTTCATCAATTCTCTCGCACGCCGAAAGGCCGCCCGGCTGGATCGCGGGACGCCACGCAAGTCCTCCTCGGAGGCGGTCTCCAGGAACCGTTGCCCCCGCGTCGCTTCCTCGATGGCCGCGCGGCATTCCGGCGAGTCGCCGCCGAGGCCCAACTGTTCGTACCGCTGTCGAACGTATTCAGCCGGAGACCCGGCGGGATCGATGTAGGCGCTTCGCGCAAAGACCTCGGCCCGGAGCCGCTGCAAAGCCGCTTCCGCGTCGGGCTGATAGGACGTGAAGCAATGCCAACTCGTCGCCCCCATCCGTCGAGACCTCTGTGCGAAGGGCTTGCCTGTTGTCGGACGGCTCTCATGTCGCCCGCCGGCGTCTGCCCAAGCGTAGCACAAAGGAACGAAGCGGATCGCCATCTCTACTTCGGCTTGAACCCCGGAATCCGTTCCCCTTTCGCCGAACACGCCGCGAGTTGCTCCAACCGCTTCAGCCGCGTTTCTTCCTTCTTCGCGCACACGATCCACCAGAAAATTGCTTTCCGGTAGTACGCCGACTCCGTCTCGAAGTATCGCCACGCCGCCTTGTTCTGTTTCAGCAGCCGCTCGTACGGTTCCGGCAGGTCCACGCTCCGCTGCTCGTACGAGTAAACGCCCGACTTGTTCTCTTTCCTCGCCTCGAACGCTTTCAACCCGGCCGGCCGCATCAGGTCTTGTTCGATGAGTTCTTGCGCCCGCTTGATATTGACGCTGCTCCAGATGCTACCGGCTTTGCGCGGCGAGAAGCGGATCATGTAGCTGTCGCCGTCGACGCTCTTGCGAACGCCGTCGATCCAGCCGAAGCAGAGGGCCTGGTCAACCGACTCCGGCCAGGTGATGCTCGGCTTGCCGGAGCCTTTCTTGTAGTAGCCGACCCAGAGGACGTCCGCGTCGGCGTGATGCCGTTTGAGCCATTTGCGGAAGGCGGTCGGCGTGGCGAAGAAGACCGGTTTCATACGCGCGCTAGACCGATTTCCCTTTCCACAGGTCGTAACACGCAAGACACAGTTCCCAGATCATTGAGGGGTTCGGCCGTTCCTGACGCCACGACTTCGGCGTGGGATTCTGCCGGCATTCTCCGCTTCGATTTGAGCCCAAAACGATTCGTGCGGAATGCCGCGTCCCTCGCGAAAGCGCTTCCGGGCGGCTTCCAGAATCGATTGCAGTTTGCGTGAGTGACCGATCAGCAAACGTTCCAAGTCCTCGGCATCGTCGGCCCGGAGCATGACCGCGACCGGCTTACCCTTGCTCGTGACGACGACGGGCCCGGCCTTCGCGGCTTTAAGGTATTGGGCAAAGTCGGCTGCGACTTCGTTCTGAGTTGCGATTTTCACAATTCCACCTCTTTTCCGGCGACCAGCAGCCGGTCGCGGTCTTTCACACCGACGGCTTGAATTTGGACCTCGTGGCGCTCTTCATCGATCCCGTAAAATACGCGGAAACTATTGCTCGGGCCGAGGCGCAGCTCCCAGGTGGCCGCGAAGGGCGCCGGCTGCCGCAATGGCTTCCGATTCTGCGTTTCCTTTCCCGGCTCGTACTCTAATTGCTCTTCGATTTCCGCGCGAATGAGCCGGTGATACTTGGCGTCAATCGTCGTAGGTGCTTGCTGATCGCCAGATCGTAGCTTATCTGAAAAGGCTTCTTGCGTGCCATAACCCTGGCTCGGGGAATTCGCCGTTCTTAGCGGGTGATCGGCGCCGGCGCGGCCCGGCGCTAGGTAAACACCACCGATGCTTGGCGCCTATGTCCGCCCAACCCGTCAATCGCCCGGCTCACCGCCCGGGCGATCTTGCCGCCGCCGTCGACCGACGGCTCGATCGGCGACGACTGCGCGTAGTCCGTCGCCTCGGTACAAACCAGACGCAGGTCGATCACGGGGACGCCGGCGCGGAACGCCTCCCGCAGGATGACGTCGTTGAACAGGCACAAGCCGGCATGCTCCGCCGGCCCGAGCCCCGGGATGGCATCGTACACCGTACAGACGACGGTCGGCAGCCCGCGGGCCAGGACCGCTCGCAACATCGCGCGATAGTCCCGCTGGAACTCTTCGCGGATGTCGGCGAGCCGGGTCAGGACTTCGGCGAACGAGTCGGCCGTTCCGAACAGGATCGTGCCGCTGTGGCCGAGCGCGTCGTTGCCGCCGGCGCTGACGACGAGGTGCGTGGCGTCCGCGGGAAGGCGGTCGAGTTGCCCGGCCACGTCCGCCGCGACCGACCCGTCGACGGCGAGCAACGTCGCCCGCCACCCGCCGGGCAGCGCCCGCCGCACCTGCTCGACGACCGCCGGCCCGCCGGGCACGTAGCGGGTGTTGTCGAAGATCGAATCACCGAGAAGGACGACGTGTCCCATCGTTATTGTCGACTCCCTTCACCTTGTCGATTCTATGCCCTGACTTCATTCGCCTTGCGATCCGCGAATCCGGGCCTCCGCCGACAAACCGCTGGTGCGCATGCAGCGGGTATGCCATGATGGTCCGGCTCTGGACGACCGTTCGCCGCCACGCACGACCCACACCCGAATTCGCGGAGCGGGCCGATGGACCAATCGCAAGTCGAGGTCCCCGACGAATTCCGCTCCCTCGGCGAGTTCCGCCAGGCGTTCCGGACGACGCCGGGCGCCGTCGCGACCTCCTTGCTCCGGTGCATCCCGCCGCTCGCACTCGGGGGCGGCCTCGTCGCCCTCGCGGAGTACTGGATCGTTGAGCGGAATTGGAAATACTACCTCGCACTCGTCCCCGGCGTCCTGCTCGGCGCGCAAGCGGTCCGTGTGTTCGTTCGCACGCTGCTGCGGTTGCGGCAGAAAGTGCTGATCTTTGAGAAGGGCATCGTGGTCTATCGATCCGGCCGGATGGACGTGTACCGGTGGGATCAGGTCGAGCAGGTCGAAGCGGTCGTCGCCCAGGCGCAAGGCGCGCCCTCCTCGTTCCTGAGCTTCTCGTTCCAGGGGCGGACCGACGAGGGCGAGACGCGGACGCACAACTTCCACCCCGCCGGCGACCCGATCCCGAACATCAAGGAGCTGTGGCAGATCGTCGAGGAAGAGGCGGGCCGCGGCCGGGCGGCCGGCGCGATCGCCAAGGTGAAAGCCTGTGAGGAAGTCACCTTCCAGCGCACCATCTGGGGCAAAGTCGTCTCTACGCAGATCGGCGTCAGCCTGTTCGGCATCCGCGCCAAGCCGCGGTACGACCCCGACCGGTTTCTCGACTGGTCGCGGGTCGATCGCATCGCCGTCGTCGATCGGCCGACCGCGCCCCGCGAGCAAGGCTACACCACGGGCGGCATTCCCCACCTGGAGATCCACCAGCCGTTCGACCGCGAGGCCTGGGTCAGCGAACTGACCTCGGAGATCCCCGGCTACCAGGCGCTGCTCGAGGCCGCGGAGTTCGCCCTGGGCCGGTACCGGGAAACGCTCGCGGCCTTGCACCGCGACCGGTTTCCGGCCGCGCTGGCCGTGATCGAAAGCGGCCAGGAATTTCGCCTCGGCAAATTCGGCGTCAGCCGGAACGGTTTCCGCTACGACGCCGAGACGTTCCTGTGGGACGACCTCGGCGGCCTGCGGTTCGACAAAGAGGAAGTGGTCGCCCCGAAGCTGGGGGACCGGACTTTCCCCTACGATGACCTGACGCTGGAGGACCGCTGGCTCCTCCATTTGCTCGAGCTACGCGTCCACTACGGCGACGAGGATCCCGATGACGACGAGGGTGATGACGACGACGAGAACGACGAGGACGACGACGACAATGAGGAGGACGGCGGATCACCGAAGAACGAGCGCGGGTAGTTTCTCGAATGGGAAACTGCGGATTATTCTCCTTCCGCCAGATTTGCTCTGCGATTCTCCGCATGTCACGAAAAGCTTGAAGTACCGCCGGGAGCAGGGTCGGATCGAATTCGAACCCGAACTCGACCGAATGCTGGTACGGGCCAGCGTCACCTGGACGATGCGCTGTAATGCGGCCGCCGATCGCTATGTGCCCCCGCCGATTCACAGACCAGATGCGGAGTCGAAAGTCACCCGGCGAGAGACCGCCCAACTCGGCCTCGCCATGACGGTGAAGCTCAGGCCTTCGACCGGGACAACGCGAACCGGACGGTCGAAGATACCCCTGTCCGCTTGCCGAAGATGGGGGTGGTCAGTCTGCGAACGCTCCTACGTCGCTTACTCGGCCAAATCCAGGGACAGGTTCTGGTTCGGAACGACCATCTGGAAGTAGTATCCCTAAACGAAGCGATGACGGTGGCCTATGG
>DATJGQ010000576.1:0-3083 GCA_035494815.1 Gemmataceae bacterium | reverse complement strand
TCCCGCCCGAAGCTGCTGCGCCGTCCGGCCGATGTCGGCGGCGACGTCACCCGGCTTGAGGTGGGGGCCCTCATCGCAGACGGCCACGTCCGCCTTCGTGAACCCAAGTTCGCCGATCCGCCGCAGTGCGTCGGGCAGCGGCGACATCCCGAAACAGAGTGTGGAACAGGCAACGAACACGGCAACCTCCGTCGCGTGCTGGCCCGATCATCGGCGCGCCCCGTGTCGCGCAATATCTTCGCGGAGAGCGGCCGTATATCGTCGGGCCACCGGCCGTGCAAGACCAGAATTTGCGGTAGCGTCCGGAATCCGTTGCGTGTATGCGGCGACATCCCGAATTCGCGAGGGATTGCCATGGGCCCCCGGATGGTTTCCGCCGCGGCGATGGACGCGTGGATGCGCATGCTCGACCAGGTGCAGGCCTCGATCGCGCGCGCGCTGGAGGACCTGGCCGAGCACGAGCGCGCCCTCGATGCCGGCGCGCCGGGAATCTCGCTCGACCTGCTCGCGTCCGAACACCGTTGCCTGGACCAGTTCGACGAGCGGCTCCGAAACCTGCAAAGCCACGTCGATGCCGCCGACGACGCGACCGCACAGGTCGAAGAACTCTTGCTGGAAGACGAGCGCGAAGTGCGGACGTGGCTCGAACAGACGGCCACGGCCCGCGGCCGTCTGGCTGGGGCGGGGGCCGTCGGACTATCATGACTCCTGCGTGGTGACTGGTCTCGTCTCGCCACTCACCAGTTGTGAGGTCATGCCATGTCCGAATTCGCCGTCCTGCTGCCGGCGGCCGGGAAATCGTCGCGATTCCACGACCGGGAAAAGAAGCCCTTCGCCACGCTCGACGGCCGGGCCGTCTGGCTCCGCACCGCCGAGTTGTTCGTCACCCGCTCGGACGTCGCGGAGGTTCTCCTCATCGTCGCCCCGGACGACACGGAGCGGTTCAAGCAGCGGTACGCCGCCAACCTCGCCTTTATGAACGTCCGCATCGCCCCCGGCGGCAAGGAGCGCTTCGAGTCCGTCGCGAACGCGCTCGCCATGCTCGGCCCGAACGCGAAATACGTCGCGGTGCACGACGTCGTCCGGCCGTGCGTCATGACCGAACAGATCGACTCCGTCTTCGGTGCCGCCAAACAGTTCGGGGCGGCCCTCTTGGCCGCGAAAATCCCGGACACGGTCAAGCGCGTCGGCGCCGGCCAGAGAATCCAGGAAACGGTCTCACGCGAGGGACTCTGGGTCGCCCAGACGCCGCAAGTCTTTCGCCGCGATTGGCTCGAAGAAGCTTACAGCCGCAGGGATCAGCTCGGGCAAGCGATCACGGACGACGCCCAGCTCGTCGAAGCGATCGGCAAACCGGTGTACGCAATCGAGGGCACGGCTGACAACATCAAGATCACTTCGAAGAACGATCTCATGCTGGCGGGCGCTATACTCAAAGCCCGGCCCGAACCGAAGGCCGCCCGGCCGATTCACCCATTCGCGGACGAGGAGATGTGGAAGTAATTACCAATGTCTAATGACGAATGACGAAGGAATGTCGAAACCCTAATGACGAATGGGCACTGGCAAGACTTCCGCCGTCGTCATTCGGTATTGGTCATTCGTCATTCCTTCGTCATTCGGAATTCGTCATTCGTCATTGTGGCGGGCGTCCGCCTTCCAAACCTTCGACAGCCAATAGATCGCTGTCCTGCCAACTGGCCGGTTCGTCGATCGGCTCGATGTGCACGACCACTTCTGCGGCCGGGAATTCGGCCCGAATAGCATCTTCAAGTTTCACGGCCTGTCGGTGGGCCGCTTCGACCGAACAGGTCCCGGGAACCAGCAGGTGGAAGTCGATAAACCGGTGCGCGCCGGCCTGCCGCGTCCGCAGGGCATGAAAGGTCGTACCAGGTTCCAATCGCGATTCGATCGCCCGGCGCACTGTCGCCAACTCCTCGGCCGGCAGCGCGTGGTCCATCAGACCGTTGAAAGAACGACGGACGAGAGTGAAGCCCGTCCAGAGAATGTTGGCCGCCATGGCCAGTGCCAGGATCGGGTCGAGTAGTTGGATGCCGGTCAGAGCGACGAGTCCCAGGCCCGCGACAACGGCGACGGACGTCCAAACATCCGTCATCAAGTGCTGTCCGTCGGCTTCCAGCACGATCGAGTGGTATCGCCGCCCGACCCGCAGTAACCACAGCCCTACGCCGAAGTTGATCGCCGACGCGATCAGCGCTATCACGAGGCCGACGCCCAGTTGCTGAATCGGCTCCGGATAGATCAGTCGCCGAATCGCGTACCAGCCGATGCTGACCGCGGCGACGCCGATGAGCATCCCCTCGATCCCGCTCGAGAAATACTCAATCTTCTCGTGACCGTAGGTGTGGTTCCGGTCCACCGGCTGCGACGAATACCAGAGCGACGCGAGTGCCGTGACCGCGGCGACGAGGTTCACGCCCGACTCCGCGGCGTCCGAGAGCAAGCCGACCGATTGCGTATACCAGTAGGCGGTCAGCTTGAGCCACGACGTGAGCAGCGCCGCGATAATCGCGAACCAAAGAGGCCTTCGGAGGTGGGCAGCCATCAGCCGTGTCCCGCGGATAGAAACTCGCCCCGAGGTTGTTTTAGAACAGGCCTGGCGACAAAAAATGGATGGGCGGCTTCGTTAGCGCTCAGCGGCCGGGTTTAGTTCGCCTAACCGCCGCTGGGCTTCCTGCCGGCGCCGCTCTTCACTTTCGTATGCCAGAACGGCGCGGTACCAGTCTGCGGCCCGGGCCTTGTCGTTGAGGTGCCGATCGTATATCCGCGCGATCCGCAGGCGGGCGTCGAAGGACGTGGCGGGGTTCCATTGCACGCATCGCTCGAAGTAGACCAAGGCGCGCCGGTGCTGCGGCGGCTTCTTCGACTCGAAAATGTCGCCGAGCTGGTACGCGGCGTCGGGACATTTATTGCTGGTCGGATATTGGGCGAGTATTTGCTGCAGCAGCAGTTCTGCGCGGATGCGGTTGTCGGTCAATTCGCCGCCGAAGCCCTTGTCCTTGAACTGCATTGCCCGGCGGTACAGGTCGTTCGCCGCGGGGACATTCTGGTCCGGCCGCAAA
>DATJGQ010000575.1:0-5137 GCA_035494815.1 Gemmataceae bacterium | reverse complement strand
GCCTGCTGGTCGGCGACGATCCGCTTGACCTCCTCGGCCGCCTTCTCGGTGACGGTGATGTTGGTCTGCTTCGGGGTATCGGACTTGAGGCCGATGGTGGCCTGTTCGGTGGCGGTGGACATTGGCGTTTTAGTCTCCGGGTTAAGGACGAATGACATTGAGCGCTTGAAGCGCTCCCCTCGCTGCGCTCGGGTCGCGGCGAAACATTAACGGTTGGCGGCCACGGCCTCTTCGGGTTCGGTGGCCTCTTGCTTCTCTTGAAAGTTCCGGATCGCGGCCTTGATCGCGTCCTCGGCGAGGACGGAACAGTGCACTTTCACGGGCGGCAGCGACAGTTCCTCGACGATCGCGGTGTTCTTGATGCCCATCGCCTCATCGACCGTTTTGCCCTTGAGCCATTCGGTCGCGAGGCTGCTGGAGGCGATCGCGCTGCCGCAGCCGAAAGTCTTGAAGCGTGCGTCCTCGATCAGGCCCGTTGACGGGTCGACCTTGATCTGGAGCTTGAGCACATCGCCGCACTCCGGGGCGCCGACCAGGCCAGTGCCGACGGTCCGGTCCCCCTGGTCGAAACTGCCGACGTTGCGCGGGTTGTTGTAGTGGTCAAGGACCTTGTTGCTGTATGCCATTATCTCCTCCCTAAACCCGCTCCCTCACGGTCGCGGCTCTGACTCTCAATGGGCGGCCCATTCGATCTTGGAGATGTCGATGCCCTGCTGCACCATCTCGTAGAGCGGGCTCATCTCCCGCAGGCGACTCACCTCGCGGACGAGCGCCTCGGCGGTGTAATCGACCTCTTCCTCCGTCGTGAACCGGCCCAGTCCGAAACGGATCGAACTGTGCGCCAGTTCGTCGCCGACGCCCAACGCCTTCAGGATATAGCTCGGCTCCAGGCTGGCCGACGTGCACGCCGAACCGCTGGAAACCGCGATATCCTTAATGCCCATCATCAGTCCTTCGCCCTCGACGTAGGCGAAGGACAGGTTCAGATTGCCGGGCAGGCGTTCGGTCGGATGGCCGTTCAGGTAGACGTCGCTCAGTCGGTCCTGAATGCCACGGCGGAGCTTCTCCCGAAGCTTGAGCAGGCGGGCCGACTCGGTCGGCATCTCCTCACGGGCGAGGTCGCAGGCGACGCCGAGTCCGACGATCTGCTGCACGGCGAGCGTGCCGGAACGGAAGCCGCGCTCGTGGCCGCCGCCGTCAATGATCGGATCGAGCCGCACCCGCGGGTCCTTCTTGCGGACATAAAGAGCGCCGATGCCTTTCGGCCCGTAGAGCTTGTGGGCCGAGATGCTCAGCAAGTCGATCCCCATCGCCTCGACGTCGATCGGCACCTTGCCGACGGCCTGCACGGCGTCGGTGTGAAAGATCACGCCCTTCTGTTTGCAGACCTTCCCGATTTCCTTGATCGGCTGCAGCGTGCCGATCTCGTTGTTCGCGGCCATGATGCTGACGAGGATCGTCTTGTCGGTGATCGCCTCGGCGACCTGTTCGGCGTGCACTTGGCCGTACTTGTCCACGGGCAGGAAGGTGACCTGGTAGCCCTCACGCTCGAGCCGTTTGCACGGGTCGATGACCGCCTTGTGCTCGGTGAACTGCGTGATGATGTGGTTGCCCTTCTTACGGTACATCGCGGCGACGCCCTTAATCGCGAGGTTGTCGCTCTCGGTGGCGCCGGAGGTGAAGATGATCTCGGTGGCGTTCTCGCCGCCGTCGCCCTTCGACTCGACGCGAGCGCCGA
This sequence comes from Gemmataceae bacterium, assembly GCA_035494815.1. Classification (GTDB taxonomy): domain Bacteria; phylum Planctomycetota; class Planctomycetia; order Gemmatales; family Gemmataceae; genus DATJGQ01. The sequence goes on along the minus strand of DATJGQ010000575.1, from coordinate 3,399 downwards.
TCAAGCGGGCGACTTGGGCGCGGGCAGTGTTGACGGCCTTCTCCGCCTCCCAGCCGAACGCGTGGCTGCGGCTGGCGGCGTTGCCGAAGTGCTCGGTAAAATACGGCAACATCGCCTCGACGACCCGCGGGTCGCACCGCGTCGTCGCGTTGTTGTCCAGGTAGATCGGCAATTTGACCATCCGTTCGACTCCCGTCGTGGGCTTAACCGTCCTCAAACGCCCAACGTCAACAGTTCCTCGACCGTCGCGGCCGGGCCCGTCCCATGGAACAGGTCGGCGAGCGTCACGGCCCGCAAAACCTCTCGGATCTTATGGTGGATCGCGGCCAGCGGGGCGCGCACGGGGCAGTGGGCCGATATCGTACAACCGTCTCCGGCCGTCGCCTCGGTACAAACAGTTAGATGGAAGGGATCGTCCATCGCTTCAATGAAATCGGCCAGATTGACCCGGTCGGCGGACCGCAGAAGGACATACCCGCCCTTCACCCCGCGGTGGCTGGCGACGTAGCCTTTGTGGCAGAGTTCCTTCAGAATATTAGCGACGAACGCCCGGCTGAGCCCGAAGCGGGCGGCGATCTCACGGGCACAACCGCCCTCCAGATTCTGGTGGAGGTGCGAGAGCACCAGGATCGCGTAGTCAACCTTTCGTGTGAGCAAGGCCATAACGGCACCGCGGGCGAAAGCGTACTAATTCACTTCTATATCATAGCGATTAATTCGCCCTTGGCCAGTACGATTTCCCGGCCCCCGTCCAACATCGCTGCCGGCCCTTGTTTACGCCCTATTGGCCCGGATATGCTGATGCCGGAGCCCGATGGACCGCGGGAGGATCGCGGCGATGCCGAAGTTGACCGTCGAAGGGTTCGGGACGTTCGACGTCCCGGACGGCAAGCGTATGGTTCTCGCCCTTGAAGACGAAGCCAAGGTCGACCAGTTACACGCCTGCGGCGGCAACGCCCGTTGCACGACGTGCCGCGTCGAGTTCGTCGCGGGCGAGCCGGACCGGATGACCGCCGCCGAGAAGCAGGTGCTCGCGGCCCGCGGACTGCAGGGCGTCCGCCTGTCCTGCCAGATCCCGTGCGACCACGACATGAGCGTTCGCGCCATCAGCCGGCTTGCCGGGAGCGGTCGGCCGGACGCCGGCAATCGTCCCGCCGACGAGATCACGCCGCCGCCGCAGTGGGTTCCGAAGTAGGTCAGAAAGCGATGCCCACCCCGCTCGACCGCCCGCGACTGAGGCCCGGCCTCGCCGCCGCCCGCGACGACCGCGACCATTCCGCCATCGTCGTTTTCGACCAGTTCCGCCTGTCGCGCCAATTGCTCCGCGTCAGCCCGCGCGAGTTCACCTGGATGCAGTGGCTCGACGGGTCGAACACGCTCCGGGACGTCCAGGCCGCGGCGATGCGCGAATCGGGCGGGGCGCTCGTGCCGATCGAGCCGCTTCTCGCGCTCGTCGACAAACTCGATACGGCGCTGTTCCTGGACGGGCCGCGGTTCGAAGCGCATCTGACGGGACCGACCCGTGAGCCGTCTTGCCTGGGCTGTTATCCCGAGAATCCGGATGAATTGCGCCGGAAGTTGGAAGGTTACTTCACCGGGGCGGGCGGGCCGGGGCTCCCTGAGAAGCATGACAGAAACGGCACGCCGCGCGCGACGCTTCGCGCGTTGCTCGCCCCCCACATCGACTACGTCCGCGGCGGCGTCTCCTACGCCTGGGCGTACAAGGAACTGGCCGAGCGAACGGACGCGAGGCTGTTCGTCATCGTCGGCACGTCTCACTACTCCGGCGAGCGGTTTACGCTGACGCGGCAGAACTTCAAGACGCCGCTGGGCGTCGTCGAGACCGATCAGAAGTTTGTCGACCGGTTGGTCGAACATTACGGCAACGGGTTATTCAACGACCCGTTGGCCCACGTGCCGGAGCATTCGATCGAGTTGGAGGTCGTCTTCCTGCAGTACCTGTTCGAGAACGTGCGGCCGATCCGCATCGTGCCGCTGGTTTGCGGGTCGTTTCAGGACTGCGTCGAGTCCGGAGACGAGCCGGCGAAAGCGGACGATGTCGGGAGGATGATCGCCGCCTTGCGGAAGGCGGAGGCGGACGCGGGCGAGCCGGTCTGCTACGTCATCAGCGGCGACCTCGCGCACATCGGCCCGAAGTTCGGCGATTTCGGCCAGGTCACCGCGTCGCAACTCGCCGTCAGCCGGGTGCAGGACCAGGCTCTGATCGAACGGGCGGAGAAGGTGGACGCGCCGGGTTACTTCCGCGTCATCGAGCAGGAAGGCGATACTCGCCGCATTTGCGGTCTGCCGCCGACGTACGTCGTGCTGAATGCGACGACGCCGACGAGCGGGAAACTGCTGCATTACGGGCAGTACGTTCACCCGCGCGGGCACGAGAGCGTGAGTTTCGCGAGCATGGCCTTTTACGAATGAGCACGGACTGCCACGAGACTTGTGCCGAGGCCGCCTGCGCGAACGGGGTCTGTCAAGACGACGGGATGCTCCGTCTGGAGGCGCCGCCGGCGGTGCCGCTCGCGGAGGCGCTCGAGGTCTGGCAGCGCGAGGCTCGTTTCGGCGTCTGTGATACCGGGCGTTACAAGGCGAACTACTTCGTCTGGGGCCAGGGGCCGCCGCTCCTCTTCATCCACGGGCTGGCGGACCGGGCGAAGTCGTTCGTCCTGGTGATGGAGCCTCTGCGACGCCACTTCACCTGCGTCGGCTACGAACTGCCCGACGGCGGCGCCGACGAGGCGCGGCTCGGGGCGTATCGGCATCGACATCTTGTCGCTGACCTGTTCGCGCTGCTCGACCACCTCGACATGCCGCGGAGCTACCTGTTCGGCTCGTCGTTCGGCTCGACGATCGCGCTGGCGGCGCTTGCCGAAGCACCTGAGCGGTTGCCGCGGGCAGTGCTTCAAGGCGGGTTTGCATGGCGGCGGCTCGCCGGTTGGGAACATTTCCTGTGCAGCTTCGCGCGGTACTGGCGCGGGCCCATGCGGACGTTTCCGCTGCGGGGCCGGCTCGATTATCCGGCGGACGTGCGGTCGTTCGCCGCAGTGCCGCCGGAGCACTGGACGTTTTTGAAGGACAACACCGGGGACGTTTCGAAGGCGGCGACGGCCCGCCGCGGACTGATGGTCCCGCGGATCGATTTGCGGCCACTATTGCCCAAGATCAAACAGCCGGTCTTGCTGGTGTGCGGCGACGGGGACTGCATCGTGCCGAGCGTGTGCGACGGGCCGCTCATGGAAGGGTTGCCGAACGTCGAGCGGGTCGAGTTTCCGAAGTGCGGGCATTACCCCCAGTACACGCACGCGCCGGTGCTGGCGGAAGTCGTGCGGCGATTCTTGACGCCGCCGGGCGCACAATAACCGACCAGCTCGAAGCGCGAGCGAGGGA
>DATJGQ010000574.1:0-7807 GCA_035494815.1 Gemmataceae bacterium | reverse complement strand
CGGATCACACTCGATCTCGACGAGCGGGCCCTGTTACCCGAATCCGCGTCGCCGGATGGGGATTTGATCTACGTCGCCACGAGTGGCCGGATCGGGGCTCGCGCAGTGCCGGACGGTCGCCGCGTGTGGGACCGCGAGCTGAGCTTCTCGCCGGATTGGATCGCGACGCTGGGAGAGACGGTCGTCGTGGCCGGCATGGACGGCGCCGCGCGACTGAATGCCCAGGACGGTCGCCCGCTCTGGCAGGTGAGCCTCCCAGAGCCGACGCCAGATTTCGGCGCGCTGCCGGGGTGGCGTGACTCGTCCACGTCCGCGGCCGGCGCGGCGGGTCGACCGACGGACTTGCGGCTGTCCGATTTTCAACTGGCCGGCGGGCGCCTGATCGCGCGGCTCGGCGGTTCGTTGCTTGCGATCGACTCGGAGACCGGCGAGATCCTTTGGCAGGAAGTCCCCGGCTCGGTGGGCCCGCCGCGAACAATCGGGGGTTTCTCACCGCATTATCATGCCGATGCGGAGACGATTGTGGTTCAGCGGGACGGCCGACGCTGGCTGTTCGACGCCGCCACCGGCCGGCCGCGCGCCACCGGACCGGCGCCGGCCGACCCGTGGCCGAGCGCGCCCGTCGCACTCGATGCCAAGCGGGTTGCGGTCGTCGAAGACGGCCGGGTCGTCGCGATCGACCGCCTGACCGGCGACAAGAGTTGGGCCTACGAGTTTCGCGACTGGCCGAGCCTGACCGGTGAGCCGGCGCAACTACGATCGGCCGGCCCGATACTGCTCGTCGGCCTCCAGCGGAACGACCGGTTCGAGATTTACCGGCTCGACGCGGCGGGCGGCTTTCCGCGCAACCCGGAACCGCTCGTCGCCGGCCGCGAGCGCGTGGATTTGTCGGCGGTGGCCGTGATCGGCGACGCGGTCTATTTCGCCGACGGCGGACTGCTGACGCGGCTGAACGCACCCTCGGGCCGCCGGCAGTTTCCGCGACGACTGGACGGAAGCGACCCGACCGGTTTGCAACGTCTCTCCTGGCGGGCGGACCGCCTCGGCGCGACCGGGCTAGTACTCTCCCCCGCGAGCTTCCGCGGCGATTTCGACGACGCCGACCCGAGCGAGCCGCTGCTCCGCCGCGGCCAACTCTGGGTCGTGGGCACACAGGGCGAGCCGGCGTTCGAACCGATCCCGTTCGACAACGCCGGCCCGCACGCCGCGGTCCGCGCCGGCCCGGACGGCTTCGTGGTGGCGACGGCGACCGAGGTCCAAGGTTTCCGGTTCAAGAACCGCGGACGTTAGCCCGCGGGTGCCGATTCAAGAACCGCGGGCGTTAGCCCGCGGGTGAAAGGGGACGATGAAACCGATTCGCTGCAGCAATTGCGGTCTGGTCGTGCAAGTCCCGCCCGGCGGCCGGCGGCTATGCGGGTGCGGCACCTGGCTGGCGGCCGACGACGAAGCGACCCCCGAAGTCCTGCCGCTCGAAGCCGACCTCGCCGCCGTCGAACGACTCACCGGCCTGTGCAAGAAACTCCTCGCCGAATCGGCCAAGATCATCGTCGGCCAGCGCGACGTCCTGGAGCAGATCCTCATCACAGTCCTAGCCCGCGGGCACGCGCTGCTCGTCGGCGTGCCGGGCCTGGCGAAGACGCTCATGATCCGCACCATCGCCGACGCGATGAACCTGACCTTCAGCCGCATCCAGTTCACTCCCGACCTGATGCCGTCAGACATCACGGGGACGGAAGTTCTGCAGGAGGACCGCTCGACCGGCCAGCGGGCGTTCCGTTTCCTCCACGGCCCGCTGTTCGCCAACGTCATTCTCGCCGACGAGATCAATCGCACGCCGCCGAAGACGCAGGCGGCGCTTTTGGAAGCGATGCAGGAACGACAGGTCACGGCGGCCGGCACGCGGCACAAGCTGCCCGACCCCTTCTTCGTCCTGGCGACCCAGAACCCGATCGAGCAGGAGGGGACTTACCCCCTGCCAGAAGCCCAGCTCGACCGGTTCATGCTCAACGTCCGCGTGGACTACCCTGACGAGGACGACGAGTACCACATCGTCCAGACGACGACGAGCGGCGGGGCGGCGACCGTCGAGCGGGTCGTCTCGGCGAACGACCTTTTGGAGATGCAGGACCTCGTGCGCAAGGTGCCGGTCGCGCCGTACGTGATCCGCTACGCGCTCAAGTTCACCCGGGCGACGCGCAAGGAAAAGGGCGACGTGCCGGACTTCGTCCGCGATTATGTCACCTGGGGGGCGGGGCCGCGGGCGAGTCAGTTCCTGGTCCTCGCCGCGAAGGCGCGGGCGGTCCTCCAGGGGCGGCCGTACGTGTCCTGCGAGGACGTGCGGGCGGTCGCCGCGCCGGTGTTGCGGCACCGCATCCTGACGAACTTCAACGCCGAAGCGGACGGCGTCCGGTCGGACGATATCGTTCGGCGCCTGATCGAGGCCGTGCCGCGCGAGGCGGCGGAGAAGTAACGTTGTGCCGTGTGAATATCCATGGCCGGAGACCCGCCGCTCATACCGTTGCACCCGGACGAGTCGCTCAGCCCTGCGAAGCTCGCGAAATACGACAGGCTCTCAACCGAGGAATTGACTGATTCATTGCGGCCGGGTCAGACCGAGTCTTTGCGAGTCCGGCCGGATGGTACGATCATCAACGGGCATCATCGGGTTCGTTTGCTCAAGGATCGCGGGGTAGACGTGGACGGTTTACCGCGAGAAGTTGTGCCTCATGACCGCGACGATGTACTGGGTCCCTGACGTTCCGGCCGGCCGCCTCGCGATCGTACCGCGGCCGCGCGGGGGCGATTGGCTGGCTGATGACGTGCGCGCCTGGCGTGCGGCGGGCGTCGACGTCTTGGTGTCGCTGCTGACGCGGAAAGAAGTTGACGAGTGGAATCTCCAGAATCTGGAGTCGTGCTGCCGGCAATACGGCATCGAATACCTCGCCTTCCCGATTTCGGACCGGGATGTGCCGCGATCGGTTGAGCGGTTCAAAGTCCTGATCGAGTCCTTGCGGGCTCGGCTGACGGAGGGAAAGTGCGTCGCCGTCCATTGCCGGGCCGGCATCGGGCGGTCCTCCCTGGTGGCCGCCAGCACTTTGGCGTTGATGGGCGTAGACGTGGGCACAGCATTCGAGCGCATCGCCCAAGCGCGCGGCTGCCCCGTCCCGGATACCGAGGAGCAACGCGCCTGGGTGGAACAGTTCGCTCGTTCACTTCGAGCGACCGCCCCGGCGATTTGAGATTGTCATGCCGACGACGCAAGCGACCCCGAATTACCTCGACCCCCGCGTCCTCGCGCAGGTCCGCGGGCTGGAATTGCAGGCCCGCCTCGTCGTCGAGGGTTACCTCGCCGGGCAGCACCGCAGCCAGCAGCACGGGTTCGCCGTCGAGTTCGCCCAGCACCGCGAGTACGTCCCCGGCGACGACCTCAAACACCTCGACTGGAAAGTTTACGGCCGCACCGAGCGGTACTACCTCAAGCAGTACGAACTCGAAACCAACCTGATCGCCTGGATCCTGGTCGACGCCAGCCAGTCGATGTCGTACGGGTCCGGGCCGGTCTCCAAGTACGACTACGCCTGCATGGCGGCGGCCAGCCTGGCGTACCTGATCGAGCAACAGACCGACAGCGTCGGCCTGGCGGTGTTCGACGCCCAGGTCCGCAAGTTCCTGCGGCCGGCGAGCCAGGCGACGCACCTTCGCGAGTGCGTCCGCGCGCTCGAAGCCGGCACGTCCGCCGCCCCGACCAAGCTCGGCCCGGTCCTGCACGAAATCGCCAGCCGGGCAGTCCAGCGCGGGCTGGTCATGCTCTTCAGCGACATGTTCGACGACGTGCCCGCGATCCTCTCCGGGTTGCAACACCTGCGTTACGACCGGCACGAGGTGGTCGTCTTTCACGTGTTGGACGCGGCCGAGCTCGACTTCCCGTTCGAGGACCCGACGCTCTTCCGCGGCCTGGAACTGCCCGCCGAACTGCTGACCGACCCGCGCGGGCTGCGGCAGGGATACTTGCAGCAACTGAACGACTTCCAGAACCAACTGGCCCGCGGCTGCCGGGCGATGAACATCGACTACGTGCCGCTCCGCACCGACCGGGAGATCGGCACCGCACTCGCGAGGTACCTGGCCCACCGGCTCAATCGCACGAAGCCATGACAAGGTGACAAGGTGAAAGTGTGACAAGGTGAAAAACCTGACACCGGCGCCTGAAATGAACGGAGACTTGGAGAAGGAATGATGTTGTCACCTTGTCACCTTGTCACCTTGTCACCTTGTCAGGTCGCGCTCGCACCTCTCGGCGTCCTGTTCGCCAGCCCGCTCGCCGCGATTTCGACGCTCGTCGGGGCGGCGTCGATCCCGATTATCATTCACCTGCTGAATCGCCGGCGGTATCGCATCGTCGATTGGGCGGCGATGCGGTTCCTGCTCGCGGCCCAGAAGCAGAATGTCCGCCGGCTGAAGCTCGAGCAGTGGCTGCTGCTGGCGGTGCGGACGCTGCTGATGATCCTGCTGGTCGTGGCGATGGCGAGCGTCATGCCGTGGGCGGAGGCGATCTGGCAGCGGTTCCTGCCGGGGGGCGCGGTCGCCGGGCCGTCCGTCAGCGGGCGGACACACAAGGTCATCCTGATCGACGGCTCCTTGAGCATGACGGCCCGCGGCGACGGGGCCGCGGGCGGAACCTGCTTCGACCGCGCCCGGCTTTTGGCCGCGGACCTGGTGCGAAAGTCGGCGGCCGGGGACGGGTTCAGCGTCGTACTGGTCGCCTCGTCGCCACAGGCAATCGTGCCGGGGCCGGCGGAAGATTCGGGCAAGGTCGTCCGCGCGATCGAGGAGTTGCGCTGCCCGCACGGCGCCGCCGACCTCAACGGGGCGCTGCAACTGGTCGAGGAACTCGTCCGCAAGGCGCCGCCGGGCAAGTACGCGCAGCGCGAGGTGTATGTCGTCAGCGACCTGCAGCGGACCATGTGGGCGCCCGCCGGGGTAAACCCGGCGGCTCGCCCGGGTGATCCGGAGGCCCGCCCGGCCGACGCCCTTTGGAAGGAATCCTGGGAGCGACTGCAGGGGCAGTCCCAATTGTTCGTCCTCGACGTCGGCGGCAAATCGACCGAGAATCTCGCCGTCACTAACCTCACGCTCACCGACCCGCTCGCGGTCAGCGGCACGCGGACGACGGTCAAGGCCAGCATCCTAAACTCGGGCGCCGCCGAGCGGCCACAGGTCCGCGTCGAACTGTTGGCCGGCAACGGCGCCGACGCACGGCTCGGCGTCGTCGAGCAGCAGATCGTCTCGGTGCCGGCAGGCACGACCGTCGACGTGCCGTTCCTGTACGAGTTCCGCGCCCCCGGCGATTACGTCTTCCAGGCCCGCGTCGAGCCGGACGCGCTGGAGGCTGACGACGCGCGATCGCTGACCGTCACGGTCCGCGACACATTGCCCGTTCTTCTGGTCAACGGCAAGCCCGCCGCGGACCGGCGCGAACAGGCGGCGTCGTGGCTGTCCGACGCGCTCGACCCGTTCCCCGAGGGCACCCGCAACCCGCTGTACCCGGCCCGGCCCAAGACGATCGGCGAGTCCGAGTTCGCGGACCCCGGCGCCGGCGACCTGGCCGCGTACGACTGCGTCTTCCTCTGCGACGTGCCCCGGCTGAGTGAGCGGGAAGTCGGCCGGCTGGAAACGCACCTGCAGCGCGGCGGCGGCCTCGTGATCTGCCTCGGCCCGGGCGTCGACATCGAAGCGTACAACCGCCTCTTGTATCGCGACGGGCAGGGCCTCATGCCCGCCAAACTGGTCGGCGTGACGCGGGCCCCCGAGGACGGCTTTTTTACATTGCGGTCGGACGACGAGCATTTCCAGCGGCCGCCGCTCGCCGCGTTCGCCGCCGACAACGACCGCGCCGCCCTGCTCGGCTCCCGGTTCCGGCAATTCGTCCGGGTCGAAATCGCCCCCGGGTCGGCCGCGCGGAAACTGCTATCGTTCTGGCCCGCCTTCAAGACGCCCGCCGGGACGATCCGTGAGAGCCAGCCCACCGGGACCGACCCGCTCGTCGTGGAATGGCCGCGACACCGCGGGCGGGTCGTGCTCATCACCAGCACGGTCAACACCGACTGGTCCAGCTGGCCGATCTCGCCGAGTTTCGCGCCGTTCGCGCAGGAACTGCTGCGGTTCGCGCTATTGCAAGCGCCACGGCGGACGGCGGCTGTCGGCGAGGCAATCGAGGAAGTGCTGCCGGCCAGTCAGCTCGCCACCGACGTGAGCGTGTTGACGCCGGACGGTCGCACAGAATCGGTCGCCCTCAAGGCCGAGCCGAACGCGACGCGGTTTCGATTCGCCGCGACCGACCAGAGCGGCCTTTACCGCGCGAAGATCGGCGGCGCCCGCGGCGACCTGTTCTTCGCCGTCAACCCGCCGGGCGGTGGCGGCGAAAGCGACCTGCGGCGGGCGACCGCAGACGACATTCGCCGGCAGAGCGCCGAGGACGTCCAGGTCGTCACCGACCTCGGCTCGATCCGGCACGCGCCGAAGCGACTCGCCCAAAACGACGAATCGACGCTCGACGCGCCGCCGACGTATCAGGCGGCCGTCGGCCCCGGCGTGGCCCGGTACGGACTGTTGCTGATGTTCCTGCTGCTCGTCGCCGAAGTGATCCTCGCCTGGCGGTTCGGGTCGGCCCGCCGCGGTCGGAGTGCGGCGCTCGACCGGCCGCCGGACACGACCTATCGCCGCTGGGCCGATCGGGCGTTGGCGCTGCTCGCGGGGTTGCCGCTGATCTTGTGCGCGGTCGGCGGGTTCGTGCTGGCCCACGCCGCGTGGACCGGCGACCTGCTCGGGTTCCTGTCGCCGGAATTGAGGCGGCCGATCGAGGCGGCGTTCGGCGTCCCCGAGCCGGCGCCCGGCGAAGGCACCCGCTGGCGGCTGGAATTCCTGCCGTATCTGACCGGCGAGCCGGAGACGGACCGCTGGCTGGCCGGCACGCTCGCGATCGGCATCGCCGTCCTCGCCGTGGCCGTCTACCTTCGCGAACTGCCGCGCACCCTCCGCAACCTGTGGGCCTTCCTGCCGCTGGTCGCCCTCCGCGCGGCGCTGGCCGTCATCACCCTCGCCGTCTTCCTGCCGCAGATCAAACTGCTCTTCGAGCGCGAGGGCTGGCCGGACCTCGTCATCATGATCGACGACTCGGCCAGCATGAGCACCGCCGACGACTACCAGGACCCGCAAGTCCAGGCGAAGGCCGAGGAACTCGGGCGGATCGTCGGCCCCAGCGTCACGAAGCCGCAGCGGCTGCAACTGGCGCAGGCGATCCTCACCCGCACCGACGCCGCCTGGATCAACAACCTGCTGACGAAGCGGCAGACGAAGCTGCACATCTTCCACTGTTCGACGCGGGCCGAGCGGTCGGTCGAGATCACCGACGCCGGCGGGAAGAACGCCGCGGCCGAAGCGGTCCGAGCGCTCAAGCCGACCGGCCCGACCAGCATGCTCGGGACGGCGGTCCGCACCGTGCTGCAGGAGTTCCGCGGGGCGTCGCTGGCCGGGATCATCCTGTTCACCGACGGCGTCGCCGCCGAGGGCGACGAACTCGTCCCCGCCTCGCAGGAGGCCGCCCGACAGGGCGTGCCGATCTACCCGGTCGGCCTCGGCGACGCGCAGGAGCCGCGCGACCTCGTGCTGTCCGACCTGCTCTGCGAGGACTCGGTCCACGTGCACGACCGGCTCGTCTTCGAGGCCCGTCTCACGGCCCGTGGCGCCCTGGCCGCCGACAGCGTACCGGTCACGCTCTACGAGAAGCTCGGCGACCAGCTGAAAGGAC
>DATJGQ010000573.1:0-7797 GCA_035494815.1 Gemmataceae bacterium | reverse complement strand
GTACGTCGGCCCGGACAACAAGCCGCACCGCCCGGTGATGCTGCACCGCGCCCCGTTCGGCAGTTTGGAACGCTTATGCGGCATCCTCATCGAGCACTTCGCCGGGGCGTTCCCGCTCTGGCTGGCCCCCGAGCAGGCGCGGGTGCTGCCGATCAGCGAGAAGTTCACCGAGTACGGCCGCAAAGTCGAGACGGAACTGAAATCGCACGGTTTCCGCGTCGCGGGCGACTATCGCCCGGAGAAGATCGGCGCAAAGATCCGCGAGGCGCAGCTCGAAAAGATCCCGTACATGCTGGTGGTCGGCGAGAAAGAGGTGGCGGCGGGTACGGTAGCGGTCCGCGACCGCGTCGACGGCGATCTCGGCGCGCTGCCGGTGTCGCAGTTGGTCGCCCGACTGGAACAGGAAGTCCGCGAGCGGACGATCCGACAGGTGAGCACGGCGACGGCGGGCCTGACCGAGGGCGGGGCGAAGTACGCGGAGTAAGTCCAAGAAACACCGCGGGGCGGCGCCCTTGCGAGCGTCGCCCCGCGGCTTTTTCCTTCAATCAACCGGTGACATCATTGTGGCGGCGGGCGATCTGGCGGCCGCGGCGGGTTCTTGTCCTTGTCCCGATCGTCTTTCCGCTGATCGCGGTTATCCCGCCGGTCGTCCCGGCGGTCCGGGTTGGTCGTCGGCGGACGGTTCGGGTTTTCTACGTCTTTACGTTGGTCCCGCGCGTCGCGGGTATCCCGGCGATCGTCCCGAGTGTCGCGCCGGTCGTCCCGGCGGTCCGGCGGGCGCGTTTTGTCGTCCCGCCGTTGGTCCCGGTTGTCACGTCGGTCGTCACGGATGTCCCGCCGTTCATCCCGGCGATCTAGCGGCTGTCGGTTCGGGTCGCCGTAGCGGCTGTCCGAGACGCCCCAGGCCGTGCGGACCCGCTGGATGTACTGCGTATCCGTCAGGTTCGGCCACGCGTCGCGGGTGAAGGTCGGTACCTCGCGGAACCGCGCCTGCGTGATGTTCACGCGGACCGTCCGGTCGCCCGTCCAGGTCGCGACCGTCCACGGCACCAGCACGTACTTGCTGTCGTACGAGACGACGACGTAGTCGATGCAGCCGCCGTCGGTGATGACGAAATCCTCCACCCGGCCAACCGACGTGTTGTCCTGGAGGACCACGTTGGCGCCCATAAACACGGTGCCTTTGTGGACCGTCGTGGTCGTCGAGGTCACCGTGCGGGTGTCGGTCCGCGTCTGGGCGAGCACCGCGCCGACGACCACAAGACCGCACGCCAGGGCGGTCCCGAGTCGAACGAATTGTTTCATAAGCAACTCCTCGCACGCTCGCGGCGCGGGGGGACCGTTCCGAAGTCGCCCCCGGTCTGGAGATAGTTCGGTACGACCCGTCCGGGGGCCGCTTGACCCAGGAAGTTGTGGCAAGTTGCGCGCCGCCCACGAAGAACCGCGGGCGTCAGCCCGCGGGTGACCCACCCACGGGCTGACGCCCGCAGTTCTTCAGAGTCCCGGAAAGAACCGCGGGCGTCAGCCCGTGGGTGGCGGTTCAGGTTCCCAGAAGAGGAGAATGTTCCGCCCGTAGGTGCGCTGTTCCCAACGTTGGGCGTCCGGCAGCGCGGCCAGGTCGAAGCCGACTTCCACCTGCAGAATCAGGACTGATCCGTAAGCCAACGAACCTTGCATCCGCCGGACCATGGCGACGAACTCTTCCGGCCGATCTTGCAGGTCGGCGAACGGCGGGCTGAGAAAGACGTTGACCGGCTCGGCGGGCGGCCGCCAGCGCTCGGCCCAGCGATAGACGTCGGAACGGACGAGATGTGATTGATCGACGACGCCGAACGCCCGCAGATAACCCTCGATGTCGTCGGCCGAACGGCGATCGCGTTCGACGAAGGTGGCCGAGCTGGACCCCCTGCTCAGGGCCTCCAGGCCGTTGACGCCGGTGCCGGCGAAGACATCAAAAAACGGCCGGCCGGGAACCGCGTTGCCGAGAATGCTGAACAGGGCTTCCCGGACCATCTGCGGCGTCGGTCGCAACCCCGGGTGCACGACCACCGTCAGTTTGCGGCCCCGCAAGCTCCCGGCCACGATGCGGAGCTGCGTGCGGTGCATGACGGTATCTTATGCCGCTTGCGGCTTAGCGTACGCCGGCAGTGTTGCAAGCGCCATCGCCCGACTTCATCCCGCAAAGGACCATCAGCCGCAACTGCGCCTTGTCGAAGTCGCGGAGCACCGACAGGTAATTCGCCTGCGCCCCCGCGACGGATTTCTTCGCCAGCAACACCTCGGTGAACGAATTGGTCAGCCCTTCGTTCAGCCGCATGTCGCTCAATTCGGCGGCCCGCTTGGCCTGCAGGATCTGCTCGGTCGTCAGGGTCAGTTCCTGCTCGCCGCTGACCGACGCCTCGCGGGCCTGTCGCACGCCGAGGGCGAGCTTCGAGCGGGCGTCCGTGTAGGTGAGCTGCGTCTGGGCCAAGAGCGAACAGCCGATCCGCCGCTGGGTGCTCGCCGTGCACAGCTCGGTCAGGTTCCAGCGGGCCTGCACGCCGACGTCCAGCCGATTGGCGAAGACCATGTTGTCATTGGCGCCGGCGCCGAAGAGTCCCTCAATCGCGCGCGCCTCGAAGACGGGCAGGAAGCGCGTCGGGCTCTCGCCCTTCGACATCCCTTCCTGGATGACGGCGAGGATTCCTTCGAGCTCGCGCAACCCCGAACCGTTCGCCATGGCCTGTGAGCAGAGCGCCTCGGCGGGTTGGTTCGCATCCACGAGCCGGAAGGCGACGAGCTGCTCGTCCGTCGGCGTCAGCTCCGCCGAGCACGGGTCCATGCCCAGCAAGTAGGCGAGCTTGGCGGCGGCGGCCTTCGCCTGGGTTTCGAGGTGGCGGATGCTCTGCGCCTGACCGTTGACCTCCGCCCGGATGCGGACGACTTCGACCTGCCAACCCCGCTCCACATTCGCCGCACGCTCCGCCCGGTTAAGAAGTTTTCGCAGCTCGCCGTCGAGATCGCGGGAGATCGCCAGCCCGCTGTGGGCGGCGAGCAGGTCGATGTAGGCGCTCGACGCTTCGAGCAGCACCTCGGTGGTGACGCGTTTCGCCTCGCCGCGTGCCTGCAGCGTCTTGCGGGCGGCGTCGAGCTTCGCGAAGGTGATCGCCTTGAGGTCGAGCCGGGCGTAGATGTCCGCGCCGCTCAGCATCGCGCCGGTGCTGGAACGGATCAGCGGCCCTTCCTGCAACTGGATGCCGCCTTCGTGCCGCCAGTAGCCCGTGCCGACCGTCACGTCGGGCAGAATCCGCTTGTCGGCGAGTTCCTGTTCGGCATACGCCTGATTGATCTTCTCGCGGGCCAGAGCCACCTGCGCGTTCTGATCCTCCGCGAGTCGCATGACCGCGTCGAGGCTGACCGGCACGGCCGTCACCGCCGGCGTCGCGTCGGTCCCCATCGGCAGCGAATCCGGCACTGACTTGGGCGCGGGGGCGTCGGCTTTAGCCGGCGTTTGGGCCGTGGACTTGGGCGCGGCAGTGTCGGCTTTCACCAGCACCAGCTCCACAGCGGCCGGTTTTTCCGGGAGAGCCTTCTCGACGGGACGCTTCTCCGGGGCGGCCGGTTTCTCGTCGTCAGAAGGTTTCCCGACCGACACCGCCATCGGCGGCATGGCCGGCGGCAGCGAGGGCCGGTAGCGGGCGAGCGTCGGGGGGTCGGGCAAGGACGGCATCGGTCCTTCGTCCAGCGCCGCGCAACCCGCGAGCAGCGCCAGACCGGGGACCGTCCACTTCCACGTGCGCGCGCGGGTCATGCGGTGTGCCTCCTCGGTTTTCGCCGCTTGCGGCTTAGCGCCCGCCGCCTGGGGCCACGCGCGTGACCCTAGTCCGCGGACGCTAAGCCGCAAGCGGCGAAACGCCCCTGGTTGACATCGGCCGCCGCGGGCCTGGAACTTTGGCGAAGCTCTGACCGTTTTGCCGCAAAGTCGGAAGATAGGAAAGATGCACGTCGTGACCGCCGAGCCGCCCCGCATTCGCGGCGTCGTCTTCGACATGGACGGCACCCTGGTCGCGCAGGCGATCGACTTCGACACGATCCGCCGCGAGATCGGCCTGCCCTTGGGCACGCCATTGCTCGAGGCGATGAACCGCCTGCCGGACGCCGATCGCGCCGCCGCGTGGGCCGTACTCGACCGGCACGAGCAGGCGGCCGTCGCCGCGGCCGAGGTCATCCCCGGCGTGCTCGACTTCCTGGCCTGGCTCGACAGCCGCGGCATCAAACGGGCCGTCCTGACGCGCAATTCGCGAAGCGTCACCGAAGCGGTGCTCGGCCGCTGCGGCTTATTGAACTTCGACCCGGTCGTGACGCGGGACGACGCCCCGTTCAAGCCGCAGCCCGAGGGGCTCTGGCGAATCTGCAAAGCCTGGGGCGTCGCGCCGGCGGAGGTGTTAATGCTCGGCGACTACGTTTACGACATCCAGGTTGGCCGTAACGCCGGCGCGCGGACTGCGTTACTAACCCACGGCCGCGTCTGGCCGTTCGCCGCCGAGGCCGACTGGGCGGTCGCCACCTTCGCGGAATTGGTTGGGTTGTTGGGTGGTTAGGTTGTTGGGTGGCTTGGTGGTTGGGTGGTTGGGTGGTTGGGTGGTTGGGTGGTTGGGTGGTTCGTGGTTTTGTCTTCACGCACCTAACCACCCAACCACCTGCTCTTCTCGCTCCATGCGCCCCGTGCTATAAGCGGCCCCGGCCGCCTGGACGCTAACGGCGGCCCCCTCGTCCCCTTCGCAGGAGAAACGGCCGATGCGAATCGCCGGCTGCACAGTCGCGAGCCTGCTGATTGCCGCCCCACTGATCGCCCAGCAGCAGCCCGCCCGACCGAACCTGACACCCGCCGGTCAAAAGGCCGCCGCCATTCCGACCGCGGTCCCGTCGGCGGCGCCGGCGCTCAATCCTAACGATCCGCTCGATACCCTGCTCCTGCAGTGGGAGCACAAGATGAAGTCGGTCGAGTCGCTCTACGCCAAGTGCGTCCGGACTGAGACCGACCCGCTGATCGCCAACAAGATCGACGAATACGCCGGCTGGGCGAAGTTCCAAAGGCCGAGCCGGGCTCACTTGTACATGGAGAAGAAATCCAACCCGCAGATCTTCGAGCGCTATCTCAGCACCGGCACCTTCCTGTACGAGTACCGGCCACAGAACCAGCTCCTGCGCATCCATGAGCTGCCGCAGCGCGGTCCGGGGCAGGGGCCGGTCGAGGACAATTTCCTCTCATTCCTGTTCGGCATCGAGGCCCGCGAGGCCAAGCGGCGGTACGAGATCAACCTCGTGAAGACCGACGCTAATTATCATTATCTTCTCATCAAGCCGCGCTTCCCGCAGGACAAGGCGGAGTTCAGCGAGGCCCGGCTGGTTTTGTGGGTGACAAACCTGCTGCCGCGGCAGATGGAGTTCATCCAGCCCAATGGGGCGAGGGTGAAATGGGACATTCCGCAACTGGATACGACCGTGCGGTTCAGCGCGGCCGACTTCCAACCGCCCCCCGCCGGCAAGGGTTGGAACACGGTGAAGGTGCCGCCGCCGGGCACGCAGCCTGCCGGAATGGCACCGCCGGCTGCGCCGGGGAATCCGCCGCCGACGAAGGTCCGGCCGTCCGGCCCGTGACGTTCAGGTCGAGTCTCAACGCCCACGGATTAATTCCGTGGGCGTTTTTCTTTGCGCCGGGGCGAAACATTCGTATGCTGTTGGGGTTTGTTACAGCGCCAACCGTGAGGGGCCCCTTCGCGCCCGTGTCGGGCGCGGGATTCAATTCTGGGAAAGGTGGACAACGATGCGAAGCTTCGCGAAGTGGATGCTGGTCGTCGGCCTGGCGGCACTGATGGCCGGGCCATCGCTGGCCCAGGAACAAAAAGGCCGGCGCGGCGGCCAGGGCAAGGGCGGCGCCGGGCAGGGCCGCGGCGGGTTCGGCGGCCGTGGCGGCGGCTTCCTGCTGGCCATCCCGGCCGTGCAGGAGGAGATCAAGGCCACCGACGATCAGAAGGAAAAGATCCGCGAGTTGCAGACCAAACAAGGCGAGGCCATGCGCGACCTGTTCTCCGGCGGCGCGCCCGACCAGGAGAAGATGGCCGAACTCCGCAAGAAGAACACCGAGGAGCAGGCAAAGTTCGCCAAGGATACGCTCAAGCCCGATCAACTGAAGCGGTACAACCAGATCAAGAATCAGCAAGAAGGCATCCTCGCTCTCAAAGAGCCCGAGGTTCAGACCGCGCTGAAGTTGACCGGCGACCAGAAGGAAAAGATCAACGCGCTCGCCGAAGACTATCAGAAGGACATGCGCGAGCTGGCGCCGATGGGCTTCGGTGGTGGCGGCGGCGGCCGGCGGGGCAAGGCCGGCGGCGGTGGCGGCGGCGGCAATTTCCAAGAGACGCAACAGAAGATCAACACGCTCCGGAAGGACTTCCTCACCAAGGGCGAGAAGGTGCTGACCGACAGTCAGCAGAAGCAATTCAAGGAAGAACTGCTCGGCAAGCCGTTCGAGATGCCCGCTTTCGGCGGCGGCCGTCGCGGCGGACAGAATAAGGACAAGTAATCGCCGGAAGGGGCGAACCCGAAGTGGGCTAGCCGCTTGGGGCTTAGCGGGCGCACGCTAAGCCGCAAGCGGCTAGTTTTTTTCGCCGAGCGGCGTCCGCACGGTGCGCGGGATTCGCTCCGCGATCCCGCTGCCGCCGCGCGGCAGGTACACGTCGAACCGCGACCCACGACCCGGCTCGCTCTGCACTTCAACCCACCCCTCATGCTGCTTCACGATCGATTGCACCAGTGACAGTCCCAGCCCCGTCCCGCGGCCGGCCGGCTTGGTCGTGAAGAACGCTTCGAAGACTCGCTCCATCACGTCCGGCGTCATGCCACGGCCGGTGTCGGACACGCGCAACCGCGTAAACAGGCCGGACCGACGGCCCGGCGGGCCGTTCGGTGTCGGCGGCGGCAGAGTCAGGTCGACGGTCTCGAGCGTCAACTGCCCGCCGTCGGGCATCGCGTCGCGGGCGTTCAAACACAGGTTCAGCAAGACCTGTTTGAGCTGACAGGGATCGGCTCTGACGACGCCGGTGCCGCCGTTCACGACCACGAACGAGACCCGCGGGTCGATCGTGCGCCGCAGCAGCCGGACCGTTTCGTCCACGAGGACGGCCAGGCGGCAGGCTTCCCGCCTGGGCGGCTGACAGTGGGCGTGGGCGAGCAAACTGCGCGTCAGTTCGCCCGCCTGTTCCGTCGCCTGACGAGCCGCGTCGAGCCGGCCCAGGAGCGGGTCATCGGTCCGGACGACACTTTGCGCCAGGCCGATGTGTCCCTGGATGATCGCGAGCAGGTTGTTGAAGTCATGGGCGACGCCGCCCGCGACCAGGCCGAGCGCTTCGAGTTTGCCCGCCTGTCGGACTTGCTCTTCGAGCAGCCGCCGCGCGGTGACGTCCTGGCCGATCCCCACGGTGGAACCGTTGGACAGCCGAACGTAGGCCCAGGACGTGTGCAGGACGCGGCCGTCGCGAGCGGTCATGCGGACGTCGCGCCAAAGCCCGTCGGCGCTGAGGCGGGCGGTCATGACCGAGGCCGCTTCGTCCAAGTCCGGGTGGCAACGGGAGGCGTGATCGGGGTCGCACCACTCGTCGGCCGACCAGCCGAGCACGCGCTCGACCTCGTGATTAATCAGGCAAACGTCCCCGTCGGCGTCGGCGACCACGAGCATCACGGGGATGTGGTTGAAGACGGTCCGCAACAGCTCCGAAGAAACGGTTGGGGCGACCGGTTCGTCGGCGAGGACCGTGT
>DATJGQ010000572.1:0-8558 GCA_035494815.1 Gemmataceae bacterium | reverse complement strand
CGACCGCGCCCTCCTTGGTCGATGGCAACTACTCACTGACAGTCTTCGGCGGTCAGGTGCAGGGCGGCATCCAGGGCGGGGACAACGTGTCGACGCTGTTCCGCCTGTTCGGCGACGTCGACGGCAACAAGTCGGTCAACGGTTCTGACTTGAACGCCTTCCGAGCCGCGTTCGGGACCAACCAGGGCGATACCAGTTACCAATCGTTCCTGGACTTCGACGGCAACGGGGCGATTAACGGGACGGACCTGGGCCAGTTCCGCAGCCGCTTCGGGGTCATTCTGCCGTAAGTCGATGTGGGAATGGGCACGGCCGCAGGCGGTTCGATTGCGCCTGCGGCCCTGAGTCTTCGGGCCGCGGAAGCACTTTGTGCCCGACGGCGATGGGGATTCGTTTCGCCCTTTGTACCGTTCCAATTGGGGTCAGTTGAGGTGGCGGCTTGCCGTCGTAAATTGTTTGCCTAATCGCTCTTTTTCCCCCCACTTTTTTCCTTGCAGTCGCGCGGGCGAATTCCTACACTCTGACTTGTGCACCCTGGCCGTCCCTAATGCGGACCTATTCATCCCTAAGACTCTTGGACAATTCGGATGTCCGGGTCGGGGGCATGCCTTGAACAGCGGCGTGGCTGTTCGATAGTCTGAAGTACTCGTGTACCGGGATGTGTCGTCATCCGTTCGTCACCGGTCGTACCCATTTTCTTAGCTCCGTATTGAGGATATCCCCGTGAGTCGCCTACTTCGTCGGCTGTTCTCGCGTCCCGTCGCCGCCCCCCGAAGTCCTCGCAAAGTCCGCCGCGCGTCCGATCTGCGGGCGCGGCTCTTGGTTTCGCCGCTCGAAGGCCGCATCGCCCCCGCCACGTTTACCGTGACCGATGCCGGCGACGGCCCGGCCCCGCCCGTCAACACGCTGCGCTGGGCGATCGGCCAGGCCAACAGCACCGCCGGCGCGGACACGATCAACTTCGGCGCGGGAGTCAGCACGATCAATCTGAACTCCGGCCAGCTGCTCATTTCTGAGTCAGTGACCTTCAATGGCACGGGCGTCACCGTTGACGCCCAGGGCCAGTCCCGCGTCTTCGAAATCAACCGGACATTTACGGCCGGCCCACCGACGGTGCCCGGGCCGCAGAGCGTGGTCGTGTTCAACGGCATGACCATCAAGGGCGGCCAGATCGGCACCGGCAACGGCGCCGGCATTGTCATGGACGCTTTAGCTGTCCGCAATGCGGCAGGAACAGTCACAGGCTATGTCAACGAAAATGTCACTTTGAACAACTGCGTCGTCACGGGGAATACGACGACGACGGGCGTCACCAACGGGGCGGGCATCGGCGTCGGGTTCTATGGCACCCTGACGATCAACAACTCAACAATCTCCGGCAATTCGACGAGCGGCGCCGGTGGCGGCATTTACTGCGGATACAACGCCCAGCTGACCATCACGAACAGCACGATCTCCGGTAACGTGGCCAACAGCGCCGGCGGTACCGGGGGTTCGGGCGGCGGGGGCATCTATTTCTACGGATACCCGCTGGGAACTGGCGTCACCCTCCGCAACACGACGATCTCTGGGAACTCGGCGTTCAACGGCGGCGGCATTCAGTTCCGGGCATTGACCTCGTACGGTCCGGGGGTCAATATCCAGAACTGCACGATCACCAACAATATCGCGACGTCCACCAATACCAACGCCGGCTTGGCCGGCGGCGGCATCGGAAAGACCAGCGGCTCGGCAGGCATCAACCTGGTCAGCTCGATCGTCTCCGGCAATACGGCACCGAACGCCCCGGCCGCCCGGGCGGACCTGTCGGTCGCGGGTTCCGGCAGGATCAACGCGTCGTTCAGCGCGATCGGCGTGGACCCGGGCCCGTTGATGCTCACCTCGCCGAGCAACGGCAACCTGAACTTCGGTGCAAACCTGGCCCTCGGGCCGCTCTCCAACAACGGCGGCCCGGTGCAGACACACGCGCTGGGCGCCGCCAGCCTGGCGATCGACCACGGGTCCAACCCGGGCAGCGCCCCGAACGACGCCCGCGGCCAGCCGCGTGCCATCGGCAACGCCGCGGACATCGGCGCTTTCGAATCGACCGGCACGTTCCCGGTTTCGTTGGGCAACGTCGCCGACGTCACCGCCAGCGGCGCCACGACATACACGTTCACCGTCCAGTACGTCGACTCGACGGGCATCAGCGTCTCGACGCTTAACACGAACGACATTCGCGTCACCGGCCCGGGCGGGTTCAACCAGATCGCCACGTTTGTCAGCGTGGACGTCGGGACGAACGGTTCGCCGCGGACGGCGACCTACCGCATCACCCCGCCGGGCGGCTCGTGGGATAACGCCGACAACGGCACTTATCAGGCCAGCCTTCAGGCCGGCGAGGTGCTGTCGGTCGGCGGGGTCGCGGTGCCGGCCGCCCCGGTCGGCTCCTTCCGGGCGTTGATCAATTTGACGCCCGTCGTGACCAACGCCAACGATTCCGGCGCCGGCTCGCTCCGCCAGGCGATCCTCGACGCGAACGCGGCCAACACGCCCGACACGATCACGTTCGACCCGACCTTCTTCAACGTGGCGCGGACGATCAACCTGGCCACCGAATTGCCGATCAGTGACAGCCTGACGATCACCGGCCCCGGCGCCGGCCTGCTGACCATCCGGCCCAATACCGGCGTGACCAACACGCGCATCTTTAACATCAACGGCACGTCCGTGGCGTTCAACGGTTCGGGCACACTGTCCGTGACGCTCTCCGGCATGACGCTGACCGGCGGGAACACGACCGGCGGCGTTGCCGGGAACACCACCGGCGACGGCGGCGCCATTCTCGACGCGAACGAGACCGTCATCCTGAACGACATGGTGATCACGGGAAATAACGCTGGCACCGGCCAGGGCGGCGCCATCGCCACAAATGGCGGGTTCATCCAACTGAATCGCACCACCATCTCCGGAAATTCGGCGTCGACCGGCGGCGCTATCTACTTCCTCAACAACGGCAATAACAACAACAGTAACTTTGGCCAGCTGTCGGTGCAGAACAGCACGATCTCCGGCAATACGGCCACCGGCGCCACCACACGGGGCTCGGGCGGCGGCGTCTACTTCTTCGGCTATATTCCCACGGCCACCGGCTTCCTCGTCCGTAACTCGACGATCTCGGGCAACTCGGCCGCGGCCAACGGCGGCGGCATGTACATCTATACGACCGGTCCGGCCAACAACGGCAATACGACCGGCGCCCGCACGATCTCGATCCAGAACACCACGATCACCGGGAATACGGCCGCGGGCACCACGCCCGACCCGTTCGGCGGCGGCGGCGTGGGCGGCGGCGGCATCGCCCAGCGCTACGCCCCATACCTGTTCGCCGCCGGCGTCAAGGCGGTGCCGGCCACGCTGACGATCACCAGCTCGATCATCTCGGGCAACAGTAACCCGGTAGCGCCCGATCTCACGCAACCGACCAACCCGCGGAACGGTAACCCGGGCACGGTGAACCTGACGAATAGCGCCGTCGGCAGCGCGAGCGGCTTCACGCCGTCGGCGGCGAGTGCCAATAACTTACCGACCGGTGCGGCGCTGAATCTCGGGCCGCTCGCGAACAACGGCGGCCCGACCTTCACGCACGCCCTGCTCGCCGGCAGCGCGGCGATCGACAAGGGCGCTATCCCGGCCGGCGTGACGCTGACCACGGACCAGCGCGGCACCGGATTCCCGCGGCTGGTCGGCCCGGCGGTGGACATCGGCGCGTACGAGGTGCAGGCGACCGGCAGTCCGGCGTCGGTCCAGTCGGCCACCGTCAACGCCGGCCAGGCCAATACGACGCAGCGGTCGCAGGTGACCAGTATCACGGTGACGTTCAGCACGACGGTGACCTTCAACGGCCCGCCGCAGACGAACGCATTCCAGCTGACGCGCACGGGTCCCGGTACGCCGAACGGCAACGTGACGTTGGCAGTCGACCTGACCGGCTCCACGGCGACGCAGACGGTCGCCAAGCTGACCTTCTCCGGTGCACTCACCGAAGGATCGGCGACAACCCCGTCGCTCATCGACGGCAACTACACGCTAACCGTTTTGAGCAGCGGTATTTCCGTCGGTTTGACGGGCGGGAACTTCACCACGAACCTGTCCCGGCTGTTCGGCGATATCGACGGCAATAAGACGGTCAACGGGACCGATCTGAACGCCTTCCGGGCCGCGTTCGGGACCGCCTCTACGGACGCGAATTACGTGTCGTTCCTGGACTTCGACGGCAACGGCGCGATCAACGGTACCGATCTGACCGCGTTCCGTAACCGTTTCGGTGTAATACTTCCTTGACACTCCCTAGGGAGTGATTTATCTTAGGCGCCGCCATGGAATCGATCGGATCGTCGATGGCATAAAGGATCATCTCATGAGTCGCATCCGTTTGTGGGCTTTGGTGATCATCGGTTTGTCGCTCGCCGTCCAGCCCGCGGCCGCGCAAACCACCCTCTTGTACGAGTTCGCGAACGCGGCGGGTGTCCCGACGACGACGTTCAACGTCGCCCCGGGCCAGCAGATCCCGATCCGCGTGTACCTTCGCGAATCGACTGCGGGCGCCCCGTTGATGACCTCCCAACAAGGGATGGGTACCGTGTCGGTTCGGGTGTCTTTCGGGACCGGGGCGATCGCGGCGGTGAATGCCGTGACGGACATTCAGCCGGCGTCCGGTGCCAGCGCCATCGCCGGTCGTACCTTGTTCGATTTCCCGTCGTCGTTCCTTGATCCGACTCCCGCGGCGCCGACGAGCGCACGACTTTCCAACGGCAAGTTCCTCGCGAACGCGGGTAATCCCGGACCGGGCGTTTTTCCGGCCGACTTTGGCGAGACGAATCGCGTCCTGATCGGGACGTTCGTGTTTACCGGCAAGTCGGTCGGTAATGTCCAGCTCGTGGCCGCGGATCCGAACCCGACCGCGACGGGCGACATCACCAACTTCGCCACCGGAAGTCCACCGCTCGACACCGCCGCCATCCTGGCCTCGGGGGCCACGGCGAACCTCATCGTCGCCGTGCCGGTCCCGGAACCAGGGACGATGGCGTTGGCCGGCCTCGGCATCGCGGGCCTGGTCGCCTATCGCCGCCGTCGGGCGGTCAAGAGCTAAGCGAGGGAGTGCGAGAAAAGTAAACCGAGGGCCGGGGGAAGAGAGAAGTCTCTTCCCCCGGCCTTCGCGTTTTTTAGCAGAGGCTAAGTGGTATTACATAAGTGATGCAGCGTAACCGGTGGCATCGAATCCTCGAAGCAGCCGTCCACGACGCCTCTCGTGAACTGCAACGACACTCCGCAACCAAGCTGTCCGTCACCTATTGGACCGCTGCAAACTTACGTAAGACCGTTTAGAATGGTGGCAATGCCCCAGACGTTGGAATTGCCGCTCGAAACCGCCCCGCCCGCCGCGCTGGCGCCGCGCGCCATTCTCGATGCGCCGGATCAAGCTTTACACGACTGGCTGGCGGCGCTGCGGCAGCCGCCGCTCCGCGTGCGTCAAGTCCGGCGATGGCTCATCGCCGGCCGCGCCGAGTCGTTCGACGCGATGACCGACCTGCCGCTCGACCTCCGCGGCGAACTTTCGCAGTCCTGGGCGCCGTTCGGCACCGCCATCGACCAAGAGCAATTATCGTCCGACGGCACGCGGAAGTTGCTCCTGCGCCTGCACGACGGTCAGCGGGTCGAATGCGTCATGATCCCCGAGCAGGATCGGCGGACGGCGTGTATCAGCACGCAGGTCGGTTGTGGCATGGGCTGCGTCTTTTGCGCGAGTGGCCTGAACGGCGTCGCCCGAAACCTGTCGGTCGGCGAGATGCTCGAACAACTCATTCGTCTGAGAAACTCGCTACCGGCGGACGAGCGACTCACGAACGTCGTCGTCATGGGCATGGGCGAACCGCTCGCCAACCTCGACGACCTGTTGCAGGCCCTCGCGATCGCCGGCCGCAAGGACGGGCTCGACATCGGCGCCCGCCACGTCACGATCTCGACCGTCGGCCTGCCCGCCAGGATCCGCCGACTCGCCGATCTCGGCAAACAGTACCATTTGGCCGTCTCGTTGCACGCGCCGAACGACGATTTGCGCAACCGCATCGTGCCCACCAACGTCCACACCGGTATCGACGACATCCTCGCCGCGGCCGATTACTTCTACGAGAAGACCGGCCGCCAGGTGACGTACGAGTACGTCCTGCTCGGCGGACTCAACGACGGGGCGCAGGAGGCGCGGCAGCTCGCCGGGCTGCTCCTCCGCCGGCACGCCCACGTGAACCTGATCCCGTTCAACGACGTCGAGGGCCTGCCCTATCGCCGGCCGACGGCCGAAGCACAGCAGGCGTTCGTGGGCGCGCTCAAGCGCGTGGGCATCAGCGTGAAAGTCCGCAAGCGGAAAGGCGCGGACATCGACGCGGCATGCGGTCAATTGCGGCGGAAGGTCGAGGCCGGCTAACGAAACTTTTGCTCACGACGTCGGTTAAATCCGTCGGAGGGTCGCGCGAGCGATGCCGAGCACGACCAGTACGCAACTGGCCCTGCGCGACCCGGACGTGCGGTCGATGCTCCGGGTCCGCGACGCCGACGACGCCGCGGCGTTCGGCGAACTGGTCGAACGCTACCAGCACCGGCTGATCGGCATTATGCACCACCTCGTCGGCAGTACCGAAGAGGCGGAAGACCTGGCCCAGGAAGTCTTCCTCCGGGTTTACCGCACCCGCAAGCGGTATCACCCGGAGGCGAAGTTCTCGACCTGGCTGTTCACGATCGCGAACAATTTGGCCTTCAACGCGCTGAGGTCGCGACAGCGGAAACCGGTCGTGGCCTTGCCGGCGCAGGAATCCGGTCCGCTCGGGCCGCGGCCGGCCGAGCAGATCGTTCCCGACCGCGGCGAGCCGCCCGGCCACCGCCTGCAGCAGCAGGAATTGTCCGTCGTCATCCGACGGGCATTGGACGGTCTAAACGAACGACAGCGGATGGCGGTCGTCCTGAATAAGTTCGAGGACATGAACTACGCCGAGATCGCGGAGATCATGGGGCTCACGACGAAGGCGGTCAAATCGCTCTTAAGCCGGGCCCGGGCCGCCCTGCGTGAAGCCCTGACGAGCTACATTCTGATGGATAGTGCGACCGTGCCCGTGCGCCGGCTGCCCGCGGCCGAACCGCCCGAGAAGTCCGATGCCCGAACATCCTGAGATCACCGACGCCGATCGCGATGAGCTGGTCGCTTACCTCGACGGCGAACTGGACGCCGCCGGGCAGCAGCGCGTCGAGACGCGCTTGAGCCTGGAGCCGAAGGTCCGCGCCGAAGTCGACGCCCTGAAGAAGACGTGGGAGATGCTCGATTATCTCCCGCGGGCGGAGCCGACCGCCGAATTCAGCACGCGGACGATCGAGGCCGTCTCCGCGCTGCGGCCCGCTCGCCCCGGGCGACACGTGCCGAAATGGGCACCCCCCGGCGCCTGGGCGGCGGCGGTCGTCGCGGCCGGTGTTCTCGGTTACTTGCTGGCGGGGGCGAGAGCGCCCAAGCCCGCGGCGGCGATCGAGCTGGAGAACGACCCGCTCTACACGCAGAACCCGCGAGTTGTGGCACACCTCCCGCTCTACCAGGCGGCGGGCACGCTCGACTATTTGAACGCACTCGATACCCCGGACCTGTTCGGCGAAGAGGCGCCGGCCCGCTGACGGAGCGACCATGCGATCACTGGGCGTCACGATCGGACTCGCCGGGCTGCTCGTCGCGGCCGTGCCGTCGGCCGCGCGGGACGGCAACGCGGCGGCGCGTCCCATCGCCGACCCCGACCGCCGGGCGCGCTTGAAGGGCAACCTCGCGATCTTCCGAAATCTGCCGCCCGAGGTGCAGGATCGCGTCCGCGAACTCGACCGGACGTTGCACGACGACGAAGACCCCGCCACGCGGGCCAGGCTGTGGGCGGTGATGGAGCGCTATGCCGGCTGGCTGTCGCGACTTCCCAAGGAGCAGCGCGAGAAGATCGAGGCCGTCCCGGCCGGGCCCGAACGCATCGCGGCCGTCCGCAACGTCCTCGAAGAGCAGTGGCTCAACGGTTTACCCGCCGCTTACCGGAAACAGCTCGCCGGCACTCCGGCCGACCGACAGCCCGCACTGCTGGACAAGTGGCGGGCCGAGGACCGGGCGCGCCGACGCGACCGGGTCGAGGCCATCCGCCGCATTGTGGAGGGGATGTTCAACCCCAAGTTCTTCGACGACCTGCAGAAGTTCGTTAGGGAGACGTTGGAGCCGAAACTCACCGACCCGGAGAAAAAGCGGCTCGCCAAGATCCCCAAGACGCAACGACTCAACTATTGCCACCAGGTTTACGTGTTCAGCCAACGACACGGGCTGACGCCGCCCGGCCCCTTCGAAGTTTGGCAGCAGATTGTGCGAACGCGGCAGATGACCGGCCCGCCGGAGTGATATGTCAGAGCCGGAAGCGTAAGCGACGGCCGGTCTGACCGTCGCTTACGCTTCCGGCTCTGATCGAAGCCGCTCCTTATCCCTTCGCGTTGATCGGCAGCGCCGGGTCGTCGGC
>DATJGQ010000571.1:0-2771 GCA_035494815.1 Gemmataceae bacterium | reverse complement strand
GGGTTGCCGGCATAGATGCCCGAGGAGAACGACGCCCCGGACGTGATGACGAGGAAACTCGGATTCTGCGGGCCGGGCGTGACCCGCGAGTACTCGCCGAAGCCGAATCCGGGCATCGTCTTGACTCCCGCACCGTTGCGCGGGTTGCCCCACCAGAAAGTGCGCGTCGTCCCGAACGTGGTGCTCGAACAAACCTTGTACCGGTGGGCGAAGCAGATGGTGTTCGACAGGCCGTCGGGCATTGCGGTGATCAAACCGCTCTTCGCGGGGCCGGTCGCCGTCGAGGAATTACTGCTCGCCTCGGCGTACGGGTTCGGGTCGAACACGAAGATGTTTCCCGCGTAGCTGGAGCCGGTGACGGCCCGGCCGTTGCCGGTCCAGTCGTTCAGGAGCGATGTGAAATTGGGCACGTAGCTGTCGCCGCCGTCGTCGAGGTTACTCGGGTTCGTCGGGTCCGACGGGCAGAGGTAAGTCTTGATGACCCCGCTCGTCGGCATGTCGTTGACCAGGTGCCCGGCGCGGGTAATGCCGCCGACGTTGCGATTCCCCGCCAGGGTGTAAATGGACTGCTGCTCGATGAACGGCAGGATCTGAAAGAACATCGAACCGGTTTCGCGCGGGTTCATCGTCGCCTTCGTGCCGCTGGCCGGGTCGAGCGGGACCTGATACCAGAGCTGTGGCATGCGATTGTTGGTGTCCGCGTAGTTGTGGACGGCCAGAGCCATCTGCTTGACGTTGTTGGTGCACGACGCGCGGGCCGCCGCCTCGCGGACTTTCTGCACGGCCGGCAGCAACAAGCCGATGAGCACCGCGATGATCGCGATCACCACGAGCAGCTCGATGAGCGTAAAGCCACGGGACCGCCGGCGAGCGTAATTCCAGACCATGACAACCTCCTCGTCTGCCCGCACGACCGCTTGGGTGCGAGGCAATGATCGAAGTAATGAGGGAACCGAACTCCTAGGGGTGCAGACCATCGTCGCCGGGAAGCGCGCGGACCTGCGGACTACTGCAATGGCGACGGCATGGACGAAGACTCACGCCCGACGTCGGGCATGCCTCTGAGGCGGGCACGGGCGAGTGAACCTCGTAGGCCTTCGAGTATAACAGCCCGGCGAAAACGCGGGCAACCGGATTTTGCGGGCAAATCCTTGCGCATGGCCCGCGCAGGTCACTGATCGGCTTTCGCCGGGCCGACGGCCTTCGGCTTCCCCGTGTTTCCCAGCTTCGACGATTGCTCTTTGAGCCAGGTGTCGTACGCCTTGGCGCGGCTCGCGACATACTTGTAAGTGTCGAAGATCGCGCCGTTGCCCAGGGCGCGCGGGTCCTGCTCGTCGCGGAGCATCGTGAGCATTCGCTCGCGCAACTGCTGCATCACCGTCGCATAGGCCGGATCTTGCGCAAGATTGCGCACGCACTCGGGATCATCTTTCAGCCGATAGAGCATGTCCGCGGGTCGCTTCCCGAAGCAGAGCTCGAAGTAGTAACCGCCGAGCGACTTGACGACCTCCTTGGTCGGGCCGGGGTCGCAGTTGCCGAAGTCGGTTTCCGGGTCACACGCGGGCCAGCGTTCGGGGAAGTAGTTGTGCGCGTAAAGGTATTCCGTCGTGCGGATCGCCCGTACGGGATAGCCCCAGTCGTTCGGCCGGCCGAGGTCGTGCCGCTCTTTGCCGACGAGCATCACGTTGCGAGATTGGTCGATCCAGCCGGACTTGTCGGAGCGCAAGATGTCGGTGATCGCGCGGCCGGTCATCTGCGGGTGTTTTGGCAGGCTTGCGAGTTCGAGGTAGGTCGGCGCGAAATCCCGAACGTTGATGAAGTCCTCGACGACGCGGCCCGGCTTGATCGCGTCGCCCCAGCGCATCGCCAGCGGGATGTGGTAGCCGTCGTCGAAGATCTGGCCTTTCACGTAGGGGAACGGCATCCCGTGGTCGGAGGTGACGATCACGAGCGTGCGGCTCAGTTCGCCCGACTCCTCGAGGAGCTTGAGAGCCCGGCCGACCTGCTGATCGCCCCATTCGACCTCGAAGGAGTAGTCGAGCAAGTCGGAGCGGACGACGTCGTTGTCCGGTAGATACGCGGGGACCTTGACGTCCCGAAGCTTCTTGCCCTGGCGAACGCCGTTGCCGAGCGCGTAGGGCCGGTGCGGCTCGTGGAACCCCATCCAGAAACAGAACGGCCGATCGGCGGGCCGCTGTTTCAGAAACTCGCCGAAGTTGCCCGCGTAGTCGATCGGGCTGATTGCCGCCGCGGGCGGCGTGAGTTTCAGCCGGTTGAACAGCGGGCCGGCGGGGTTGCGCTTAAAGCCGGTCGACGTGAAATCGCCCGGGCCCCAGCCTTTGCCGGTCAGGCCGACGGTGTAGCCGGCCCGTTCGAGCAGGTCTGGGTAGACGGCGAACTTCGACGGGAAGATGCCGTTGTGGCAGCAGGCCTCCTCGGTTTGCCAGGAGTTACGGCCGGTCAGGATGCTGGCGCGGCATGGGCTGCACTTCGGGTTCGACGTAAAGCAGTGCGTGAAGAGCACGCCTTCGCGCGCGATCCGGTCGAAGTTCGGCGTCTTGACCCAAGTGCAGCCGTACGCGCCGGCGTGTTGCCAGCCCCAGTCGTCGAAGATGATGAAGAGGATGTTGGGCTTGGCAGCGGGCTCGGCGGCAGGCGAGGGAGCGGCGGTCGCCACGACAGCGAGGACTGCGGCGAGTGTGGTACCGATGGTGCGCAAGTTCATGACATCATCCTCGGCACGGAAGAGTGCGACGGCGTTACGAGTATGA
>DATJGQ010000570.1:0-8023 GCA_035494815.1 Gemmataceae bacterium | reverse complement strand
GGTCGACGAACAGTTGTGGCCGGCTGACGCGGAACTCGGACGGCACATATTCAAACCGCAGCTGGACGCTCTCGGTCAGCGGCGACGGGACGACCCGATGCGACGTATCGATCAACAGCGCCCGGCGGACGAGTGCGACCTCGGTGCCTTTGGGAAACGCCGGCATGGTCTTCAGGTATTCCCCGGTCGCCGCGCGGCCGGCGGGCAAGCGGAGGAAGACGAGGAAGATCGAATTGTTGAACCCGTGGGAGCTGCCTTCTGCGAGATGCAAAGGCGCTGTAATGCCCTCGGTGCGGCCGACGCAGACCCAGGACCCGTCGGCGGTGAAGAGGTCCGGAGGCAAATACGGCCGGTCGAGCTTCCGTGGGTCGAACCGGCTCGCGAATTGTCCTGAGGCGACCGCGGCGGCGTAGTTGTCGGGCAGCTTCCGAATCTCGTCGGGACGCAGCGCCAGACGCCCGATGACCGCGGCCACCAGCTTACTCAGTTTCTCTTGTGCTGCGCGGACGGCGGACGCGTCGGGCTTTGGTTCGGCGAAGTCGCTGTGCGAACCTTGCAGCCAGTTAAAGATCAGCCAGAGGTCTCGCTGCAGGACGGCCCGCTTGACCGGATCGTCAATCAGCTTCTCGCCCCTCACCTTGAGAAACTCTTGCAACACAGCCGCCGCCGCGTCGTGTGAGGGGCCATGCAAGAGGTGCTTGGACTCCGGCCAGAGCAGCGGTTCCAGGCGGTCGTGGCCGTAGGTCTTGCCGTCGGGGCCGCGACGGACGAGCAGGGCGTCGTGCAGCCGGTTCCAGAGGTGTAAGGGATCGGGATGATAGATCGAATAACTCGGCGTCGGATGGTCCGTCGGCCGAGCCGGCGGCGCCGCGAAAAAACAGGCGATCGCGGCGGCACAAGTCATGCGGGCAGCGAACTGTCGGACCCGCAGCGCATGGCACATCGGATTCTCTCCACGTGCCCCTGCTACTATGTAGGCGCAGAGTCGAAAGCTAATACGCGTCCCATTTCAAGCGGTCGACACCGCCACGTCCCCCGCGCTGCGGTCTCGACTACTTCTCGGTCAACGGACGGCCGTCCGGCAGGGCCTCGAGTAGTTTGATAAGTTCGGTGGCTTCCACCGGCTTGACGACGTGGTGATCGAAACCCGCCTCGTCGGTGCGGCGGCGGTCTTCCTCCTGGCCCCAACCGGTCATGGCGATGAGGAAGACGTTCCGGCAGCACGGGTGTTCCCGGATTCGGCGGCCCGTTTCGTAGCCGTCGAGTTGCGGCATGCCGATGTCGAGCAGCGCCACGTCGGGCCGCAAGGAGGTCGCTAGTTCAACGGCCTGCTCCCCGTTGTAGGCCGTGGCGACCTCGTGCCCGTAGGTTTGCAAGAGCATGGCCATGCTGTCGGCGCTGTCCCGGTTATCGTCCGCAATCAGGATGCGGCGCTTGCGGACGGGCGGCCGTGCGGCGTGATCCTTCGGCGGAGCGTCGGCGACCAGGTTTTCCGTGGCGACGGGCAAGCGGACGACGAACTCGCTCCCCTGCCCCGGTCCCGCGCTACGGGCTTCGACGTGCCCGCCGTGCAGCTCGACCAGCCATTTGACCAGCGACAGCCCGATGCCGAGCCCGCCTTGCCGTTGGCCACGGCCGGACTTGGCTTGCGAGAAGATCTCGAAAACGTGCGGCAGTACGTCCGCGGCCAGGCCGATGCCGCTGTCCTGGACCGAAACAATCACGTCGTCGCCCTGTCGTTCGGCGGCCAGGCGGATATGGCCGCCTTCGGGCGTGTACTTAGCGGCGTTGGTCAGAAGATTGGCGAAGACCTGGGCCAGTCGGACGGGGTCGGCGGTCAGCCGGATCGGTCCGCGCGGCAGGGCGACAACCAGTTGGTGTCGGCCGGCCTCGACGACCGGTCGGCTGGTTTCCACGGCGGACTCGACGACCGCCGCCAGATCGACGCTGGACTTGCGGAGCTCGAGTTCGTTGCGGGAGATGCGGGAGACGTCGAGTAAGTCGTCGAGCAGCCGGGCCATGATCTGCACCTGGCGGTCGATGACGGCCCGGGCCCAATCAAGATCCGGGTCCTGTTGCCCTTTGGAGATGAGCAATTGCACGGCGTTGCGGATCGGGGCGAGCGGGTTGCGCAACTCGTGGGCCAAGGTCGCCACGAATTCGTCCTTCCTGCGGTCGGCGTCACGGAGGGCCTGCTGGGCCAGACGCAGGTCCTCGTAGTGCCGATGTTCGGTCATGTCGGTGACCATCAGGCACTGCCCCAAGGCGCCCTCGCGGAGGGGACTGACGCCCAAATAGAGAGAGACCGGCGTCCCGTCATCGCGGAGGAGAGTGACGGCGTCTTGCGCCTCGCCGGTCGAACCGTCTTGCAGCAAAGTAGCGAGTGCCGCACGACTTTCGCGGGCGACGAAATCGCCGATCGGCTTGCCCTGCAAGGACGCGACCGGCCGGCCGAGCAAATCCGCAAAACGGCGGTTGCAGCAGATGATCAAGCCGTCGGCGGTCAGGGTCGCGGCCGCTTGTGGCACCCGCGCGACCAACAGCCGGTAGGGGTATTCGGCCGTCTCGAGGGTGTAGACCTGTTCCCGTTCGGCTTCGATGAAGACGGCATCGACTTCGCCGGCGCGGATCGCCCGCAGGGCTTGCTCCGCCTCGTCCAGGCGATTGCGCAATTCCTGATTTTCTCGGAGCAATTCGTCAATCGTCCGCGTGAGCATGTGCGGCTCTCCTCAACAGATGAACGACAAGCCGGCCGAAGCAGCTTCGGCTCCCTGGCCGTTGATCATTCCGTGGATGAATTCGCGGTCTTGACGGGCCGCAGTTGCAGACCGACGAGAGTGCGCTCCACATTGGACAGGTCGCCGATCACCTTGCGGATCGGCTGGGGCAGTTTGCGAACCAGGGTGGGGAGGGCAACGATTTGATCCCCCTTGGCCAGTTGCGGGTGCACCAGCAAGTCGACGATTTCGATCTTGTATTTTCCGGCGAGGTGCTCCTCGCACAACCGGGTGAGGTTTTCGGCCGCGGCGACGGACTTGGCCGTCTTTCCGGCGACGTACAAACGCAATTCCCATACGTCCGGGTCCGCCACGGCGTTGGCCGCCAACGCCTCCAGGGACAGCGGCTCGCTCGAGTTTTGCGTCACTTTCGTCCTCCTTGAGGGACGGTTTTTCGTGTCCGACTGCCGTTAGACGTCGTCGGCGCTTTGGACTGCTGGTCGGCCTTGCGGCTGTGCGCCATCTCGTCCCGGCTCTGCCGCACGCGGTCGGCGGCGACTTCTTCCTGGGTGAGCAGGAGCTTGAGCTCGTCCTCTTCCGCCTCGAATTGTCCGCGGAGGGCGGCGATTTGCGCGTCCAGGGCACTTCGCTTCCGCTCGAGTTCTCGCTGCCGCCGCTCGATCTCCTGCTGACGGTTGACGCTGGCCGCCTGCTCACGCGCCTCCTGGGCCAGGCGCATCGAGCCGGTGAGCACTCCTTCCTGCCCGACGTATACGTCCCTCAGTTCCACGCCGTGGTCGGTCAGCAGGAACTCGCGGATCTGATTCGAGTGGGCCATGCCCCGGGACTTGAGGACATAGATCCCCCGGTTCCGTTCGCCGCCCAATTCGATGTCTCGTAGCAACAGCCAGGTGTCGATGATCGAGGAAACGCCGAACTGCGTCGCCTCCAGGGTATCGCCGCCGCGGGTCAGGCTAGTGAAAAAGGCCGTGACCTGCCGTGCTTTCAGGAAGTCAATGAGCCGGGTCAACATCGCCTCGGCTTCGCCTGACGTGCCCGCGTCGATGAGGTTGCTGATAGGGTCGACGACGACCGTTCGCGGCTGAAATTCATTGATCAGCTTGTGAATGAGGGCCAGGTGCGTCTCCAGGCCCAGGGCGGTCGGCCGGCTGGCGTGGAAGCGGAGCAAACCTTTCTTCAGCCACGGTGCCAGGTCCAGGCCGATGGACCGCATGTTCCGCATCAATTGGCTTTCGGATTCCTCGAACGCGAGGTAGAGGCACCGCTCCCCACGGCGGCAGGTGGCGTCCGCGAAATGCCCCGCGAGGCTCGTCTTGCCCGTGCCGGCGGTGCCCGAGACGAGCACGCTGCTCCCGCGGTAAACCCCGTCGCCGCCGAGCATCGTGTCGAGTCGCGGGACGCCGGTGGAGATGCGCTCCTCCAGTGCTTCGTGTCGCAAGCCCATCGAAGTGATCGGCAACACGGAGACGCCGGTCTCGTCGATCAGGAACGGATACTCGTTGGTGCCGTGGACCGTCCCGCGGTACTTGACGATCCGCAGGCGGCGGGTGGAAACCTGGTCGGTGACGCGGTGGTCGAGCATGATGACGCAGTCGGAGACGTACTCGTCGAGCCCCTGGCGGGTCAGCGTACCGTCGCCGCGCTCGCCGGTGATGACGGCCGTGACCCCATTGTCCTTGAGCCAGCGAAAGAGCCGCCGCAACTCCGACCTGAGGATCGCGGAATTGGACAGGCCGCCGAAGAGCGTCTCGATGGTGTCCAGAACGACCCGCTTGGCGCCGATCGAATCGATGGCGTGGCCCAGGCGGATGAACAGGCCCTCGAGGTCGTACTCGCCGGTCTCTTCGATCTCGCTCCGCTCGACGTGGACGTGATCGACAAGGATCTTCTGTCGCTCGGCCAGGTCAACGAGATCGAACCCGAGGGAGCGGACGTTTTCCGCCAACTCGTCGGCGGTCTCCTCGAACGCCATGAACACGCCGGGCTCGCCGAACTGGGTCGCGCCGCGGACGAGGAATTCCATCGCCAAGAGCGTCTTGCCGCAACCGGCGCTGCCGCAGACGAGGGTGGGCCGGCCGCGCGGCAGACCGCCGACGGTCACCTCGTCGAGCCCCTGAATGCCGGTCGGGGCTTTCGGGAGGGAGCGGCTGTTTGAGCTTTGGTTATGTGCGAGTTTGCTCATCACGGTCCCCGAAGCGGGGCTTTGACGGCCGGGCGCGGGTTGTTCGGTCCGCCCTGGTTTGGTAATGGGATTTACCCTTCGTGGGTCGGAATGCGGCAACTGGCATGAGAGCAGATCGTCGCTCCCAGCGCTCGTCCCGGCACGGCAGTATGCGAGGCGGGAGTATTTTATACAACGGAGCAGCAGGCGCGTATAGTATTAACGCTCTATCCTTAGAGGCGTCGCGCAGGGAATTTCACGGCAGCGATGAAGTGGCCATTGGAGCCGACGTCTAGCGCACCCCCCACTCCCAGAGGCCGTACGAAGTCTTCGCACCCAGTGGGTGCCCGGTGTGCTTGAGCGTCCAGCCGATTTGCCCGCGGTGGTGCGATTCGTGGGAGATCAGATAGCCGACGAACGCGGTGACGTGCGGCTTGAACCCCTTAACTTTGCCGCCGGACGCCACAGCCTTTCGGATTAACTCGGCGATCGCGCCGCCGGACGCGGTCAGCGCCTTCTCGAGAGCCGACTTGTCCGGCTTGTCGCCTTCCAGCTTGGACAGCCCCTTCATCAACTCCGAACCGGCCGGTTTCAACCACATCAGCCGGACATTGTGGATGTGGGCGAATAGTTGAAAGACGGACCGGTGCTTAGGGCCGATGTTCGCGCCGAGTGCGTCCGCGGGGATCGCGTTCAAGAGGTAGCGGTTGATGCGGTCGTGGATGATCCAGGTTTCGACGAGTTGTTCGTCCACGGACGCCTCCGCGTTGTCGGTGAGGGGTCAAAATCGGATCGGCAGTCGGGAGGGGCCATGGACGTGCAACTCGGGGCGGTCGTTAAGCCCGGGCCGGCACCGGCGTCCCGGGCGAATCGACGAACGCCGTCAGCGTATCCGGGTCGAGCGGCTTCGTCAGGTGATAATCGAAGCCGGCTTCGCGGGCGTGGCGGCGGTCGTCTTCCTGGCCATAACCGGTTACCGCGGCCAGGATAACGCCCTTCCCGTCCGGCCGGGACCGGATCTCGCGTGCGACCTCGTACCCACTTAGACCGGGCAGGCCGATGTCGAGGAGAACGATGTCCGGCCGGAAGTCGCGGACGGCGCGGAGAGCCGCCTCGCCGTCGTTCGCGATTTCCACTTCGTGTCCGGAGAAGCGCAAAAGGAAGGCCGAACTCTCCGCCGCATCCAGATTGTCGTCGACCACGAGCACTCTGCGCAATATCCCGGCGACCGCGAAGCGACCAATCGTCTCACGATTCTCCGCCACGGCTTCCGCGGGAAGCGCCGGCAGTCGGACCACGAACTCGCTGCCCTGCCCGATGCCCGGGCTCTCCGCGGTAACCATGCCGCCATGAAGTTCCACGAGGCTCCGCACCAACATGAGCCCGATCCCGAGCCCGCCCTGCGAATGGGCTAGCGAGCGATCGGCCTGACTAAACAGCTCGAATACGCGCGGCAGGAACTCCGGGTCGATGCCGGAT
This sequence comes from Gemmataceae bacterium, assembly GCA_035494815.1. Lineage (GTDB taxonomy): Bacteria > Planctomycetota > Planctomycetia > Gemmatales > Gemmataceae > DATJGQ01. Next base: position 1,645 of record DATJGQ010000570.1, on the reverse strand, counting down.
CCGGAATCCCGTACGCGGATCAACGCGTCGGAACCGCCACGCTCGCCTGTCAGCCAGATGCGACCGCCGGCCGGCGTGTATTTCGCGGCATTAACCAGCAGGTTGCTGACGACCTGCGAGAGACGCATCGGATCGGCGTCCAGCAGAATTGGAGGCGAGACAACGGCGTGGATCAGTTCGTGGCCGCGGTCGTCGATCGTCGGCCGGGCCGACTCGACCGCGGCGGCGAGGATCGCCGCGAGGTCGACCCGCTCCCGCCGCAGTTCGATCACGCCGCGCGTGATCCGGGAGACGTCGAGCAGGTCGTCCACGAGCCGCACCAGGTGACGGACCTGTCGGTCCATGATTTCGCGGGCGTGCTGGGCGTTTTCCCGGCTCACCTCGGGGGTCTTGAGGATTTGCAGGGCGTTTCGCACGGGCGCGAGCGGGTTGCGCAGTTCGTGCGCGAGCATCGTGACGAAGTGGTCCTTGCGGCGGTCGGCCTCACGAAGGGCCTCGTTCGCGTGGGCCAGTTCGCTCGTCCGTTCGGCGATCCGTCGCTCCAGAGTGTGCGTGGCTTGCTCGATCTCACCAGCCATGTGTCGGAACGCCCGATCCAGTTGGGCCACCTCGTCGCGACCGTTTAATGGCGGCGCGAGTTGATCGCCCTGAGCCAGCCGGTTCACGTTGTCGGTCAGTACGGCGAGGCGGCCGCTCAGACTGCGGCCGAAGACGAACACGAGCAGGACGGTAATGACGATCGAAACGCAAAGCCCGGCCTGGGGCAGCAACTGCTGCTGGACGCGGGTTTGTTCCAGTGCCGCGGTCTGCTCGCGGTCGAGCCGATCGCTGGTCTCGATGAAGGTCTTGATATCGCGACGGACCTCGTCCTGCAGCGGGCCGCCGATTTGGGCCCTCGCCCGCTGGATCGCCTGCCAGCGCTGTCCCTCGCGCACCAGGCGGATGGTCTCCGCTTGCCAGGCCAGCCACTTGTCGACCGCCGTGGCGAGCGCCTGCACTTCGGCGACCTGTTCCGCATTGCCGCCGACCAGCGTCCGTAGGTCCTGGAGGTCTTGCCGGATCTGCTGGGCCGAGTGCTCATACGAGTCCGTTAGCTCCGGATCGCCGGTGAGCACGGCCACGCGGAGACTGTTGCCCAGTTCGCGCAGGCTGCGGGAGACGGCACCTGTTTGCCGCAAGAGTTCCTTTGAAGCAATGGTCGAGGCCGTCGCGCGGGCGTAGTCCGATTGAATGTCGGCCAGCAACCCGAAAAACGCCAACTGGAAGAGCAAAGGGACTGAGATGAGAACGAGTCCCTTGTTCAGGAACGTCAGCCGGTCCCACATGCGTACGTACTCCGGCCAGGTTTGATGAATCCGTTCACGGCGGCCGGCCTCGGTACTTTCGCTCCGCTCCCTGCGGGGCTGGGACCAATGATGTGAGCTTGATGGGAACTATTGTAGCAGGATGGCGCCGGAGCTCTACTCCGGGATTGAGAAAGTCCTGGCGAAGTCTTCGACCGCGTGTCCGAGCGGCCAGCCGCACTCGCATTGACAGTATTCGTCCATATCCCGACGATAACCCGACGTCCGACCATTCGTTCGCAGTGTCGAGAAATCGTTATGAAGAGCGCGCTCATTACGGGCATCACCGGCCAGGACGGCAG
>DATJGQ010000569.1:0-6655 GCA_035494815.1 Gemmataceae bacterium | reverse complement strand
GACCGCGATCGTCCCCCGCAATCGCATGTCGTGGACTCCGCTCATCGCCGCCGCCGCGGCGGGCCCAGCTTGATCGAAAAGTCGTTCGTGCCGGGCTTGACCTCGTACTCGAGTCCGGAGGTGTCGTACCGCATGTATTTGTAGTCGAACGGGAGGTTTTTCTGCTCGTCGGGGATGTCGGACGAGTCGAGCGGGTTGATGAGCACCCGGTACGTGCCCGGCGGGATGCCGTCGCCCGGCTTCGCCGTACTCAGGAGATAATGGCCGTCGGCCTTCACCTCACCGCGGGCCATGACCGGCTTGCCGTCGACCGTGCCCTCGAACACGACAAGCCCCCTCGTGAGAGGCGAACCGTTGTCGAGGGTGATGGTCCCCGTCACCTGGGCCATCTGGCGGCCGCACCCCACGGCACACACGGCCAACAACAGCGCGGCGCCGGTCGCAAGCCGGCGCCGCCCGAAACACGCGTCGCGCATGACGTCCCCTCAATCGGTCAGTCCAGGCTGGGGATGGGCTGGCCGTCGTCCTTGGCGGACAAGAGGCCGAGGGTGCTGCCGGGCGTCGAGGAGCGGATTCCGCGGACGCTGCCGTCCCCGAACGCGAATTGGACGACGGCCGAGTGCCAACTCCCGAACTGGTTCGCGAATAGGTCCGACGGGCTGATGGCGAGCGGGACGTTAATCCCCGCCTTTCGCCCGGTCACAAAGGACCACTTACTCGGCTGCGACGAGTAAATGCTGAAGTCCTGGTCCGCCCCGGTGGTGGCGTCGAACACTCCCAGACCCGTGATGCTCACGTGCTTTTCGCCGATCAGGAGAGTGTTGCTCGTCCCGTCCGCCAGATCGAGGAGCTTCCGGCCGGACCCGCAGTCGCCGCAGGAGAACTCGAACGCCCCGTTGTTCTGCTCGGCGGTGGTGGTGCCGCTCCCGTAGTTCACGCCATAATCCGACGCGATCCCTGCCGTCACCGAATTGCCGTCCTGTTCCCGGACGACCCGGAATTCGCGGGACGGGCAGTTAAACACGGACACGGGGGTCTGCATGACCCCGGAGTCCACCCACTGGCCGCGGATCAAATTATGGGTCGTGACCATGGGGTTGGTCCCGCGCACGATCATCGGGAACGAGGTGCCGTTGATGTTCGGGTCAAGGAACCGGGCGTAGATGCTCTGTTGCTCGATGTACGGCAGGATGATGACGGCCCAGGATGGGGAGTCGAGGGCCCCCTTCGACCGGCCCCACGGCATGACGCCGACGGCGTCGTGATGGTTGTGCATCGCCAGGCCGAGTTGTTTGAGATTGTTCTGGCACTTGGCCCGCGCCGCCGCCTCGCGGACCTTCTGCACCGCCGGCAGCAGCAGACCGATCAGCACCGCGATGATCGCGATCACGACCAGCAATTCGATCAACGTGAACCCGTGGCGACGTTGGCTCTTCAAAACGGGAGAGGTCAACACGATACCCTCCATTCCAATGGGACGAAAATGAATCATGGCGACGACTGGTAGGTCAGGCTGTGCCTGACGTCTCCAAGAGTCAGGCACAGCCTGACCTACGGGTGAGCGGGCGTTCGCGACCACGAAGCGGTGACGGCCGCCCACGTCGTACCCAGCCGGACTTCGTCGATCGTCTGCCGGGTCTTACTGTTAATGTGGACTTCGAACCAGTCGAAGACCAGATCACTCGGCATCGGCCGGCCGACGAGCGACCACTGCCCCGGCTCCTCGCGGCCGACCGGCTCCTCCGGCCCGTAGACGCGGACGAACGTCTGGTCCGGGTGCGCCGCGCTCGCCGCGATCTTGCCGACGACGAGATACGTCTCGCCGTAACTCAGCGGCAACGGCGTCCGCGCCCCGACTCGTTCCAGGTGCGTGGACACGTCGTTCGCGCGGTCCACGCCAAAATTGAGCCGCTGTCGCAGATCGGCCTCTCCGCGGCCCCACTCCGCCTCCATCTCCGCGGTCGTCCGCAGTTGCACGGAGACCGAATTCAGTGCGTCGGCCGGGGGGCCTTCGCGGCGGATCAGAAAGCTGACGTAGTAAATGCCGTCGGCATCCAGACGGATCGGTGTGGCCAGCCGGCGGAAATACTTCGCGAAACCGGCGTACTCGAAGCTACCCCCGACGGACTTCCCGCCCGGGCGATTCAAGCTTCGGTCGACACGCAGTGCGAGACGATTCTCGTCACCCGGATTCAGCGGCCGGGCCAGACCGGGCGTCCACGGGCCCGCCCAGCCGCTCCCGCCGTTCGCCCGCTGAGCTTCCAGGGCGTTCGGGTCCGCGTAGTCGAAGCCGTCGTACGCCAACAGCCCGGCCGTGGGATCGGCCGGCGGTCGGGCGGGGGTGACGACTCGGCGGACGAATCGCTGCGGGTCGAGCGGCGTGGCCTCGCCGACGGCGTCGGGCGACGGGCCGTACCGCCGTGCTTTGCCCGCTGTCAGCCGCTCCGACCCGCTCCCCGCTGACGTCCGCTGGACCTCCCCCTCGAACACGTGGATCTCTTCGCCCTCCGCGGTGACCGACACCGCGAACTCGGTACCGAAATCTTCGAGCGTTGAGGCCGGCGTCCGCAGGTCGAACGAGGTGCCCGCGTCATCGGCCTTGAAGACGACTTTGCCGCGCAAAACCATGGCGGCCGTCGGCGATTCGAGCCGCACCGTCGCGGGGCCTTCGATGGTCAGCTCGGGGCCGGCGTCGAAGCGGACGCGGGCGACGCCCTGGCGCAAATACAGGTCGCCGGGCAGCAGTCGGGAACCCACCGGCCCCGGGCCGTTCCCCGACTCCCAGACGCAATCGGCCGTCTGTGTGAGCGTCGCCAGGAATTGCGGCTTGGGTTGCTGCGCGGCGACGGGCGCCGGACCCACATGCTCGTGATCCGGCCGCGGCCAGATGAACGCCTGCACGAGCAGCGATGCGACCAGCGTCGCCGCCGCGACCACCGCGTAACGAATGTATTGCCGGGTGGTACCGGGTTGTGAGTGATGCGTAGCGAGTGGTGAATACCGGATCGCCGACTCGGGCTCGGGCAGCGCCGGACCGCCGAGCGAAGGGTGCGTCAACAGCCGCGCGTGCAAGTCCGTGTATTCGAGGTACAGCTGGCGATGTTCCGCGTCGGCGTCGAGGAGTTCGTCCAGGCGGGTGTGTTGCTCCGCGTGCAGCTCCCCGTCGCTTTGTGCGGAGAGCAACCGCAACACTTCCTGTCGGGTTTCCGGGGTCATTACGCCGCCTCTTCGACCGATTCAGTCCTTCCCACTGTTTCCCGGGTCGGCCGCACTTCGTGCCATGTTTTTTGTGTTCGGCAGTGGCACGACCGCCGAATTTGCCGCAAGATAGCCGGAAAGAGACCTCTCCCTTGGATACCGATCGCGCCGAGCTGTTGGTGCGCCTGCTCTCCCGCCACCAGGGCGAGCTGTTCCGCTACATCTACGCGCTGTTGCCCAACGAAGAGGACGCCCGCGACGTGCTGCAGGAGACCAGCGTCGCCCTCTTCCGCAAGTTCGCCGAGTACGACCCGGACAAACCGTTTCTGGCCTGGGCGTACCGGTTCGCGTACCTCGAGGTGTTGAAGCAGCGCGACCGGAACGTCCGCGGGGCCAGGCTGCTCAAGCCGGCCGTGATCGAACGGCTCGCCCGGGAACGCGAACTGATCGAGCCGGAGCTGGAAGACCGCGTGCGGGCTCTGGAACAGTGTCTGGCCGAGTTGCCTCCCTCCGACCGCGAACTGATCCGTTTGCGATATCAAGGCAAGGCACGGGCCGATCAACTCGTGAAGGCGCTCGGGACGAGCCGGCGGACCTTATTCCGACAGCTCGACCGCATCCGCCGGCGGCTGTACGAGTGCGTCAACCGCCGGACGGCGAGCGCCGGCGCGTGATCTCGCCAAGAAACACGTCGGGCTTACGCCTCGACGCTCGCCAAAATCCACGGTACACTCGTCATCGACCCATCTCACAACCAGCGAGAGGAACACGGGTATGAACCAGCATCTCTACCACCGCCGCGGCTTCCTCGGCAGCGCCGCCTTTGCGACCGCCCTGTTCACCGTCCGCGGCGCGTTCGCCGACGAACTCACCCGCACGCCGCCGCAGACCGAGGGCCCGTTCTACCCGAACAAGCTCCCGCTCGACACGGACAACGACCTGATCATCGTCAACGACGGCATCACGCCCGCCGTCGGCGAGATCACGCACCTGACCGGCCGCATCCTCGACGCCGCGGGCAGCCCCGTGAAGAACGCCCTCGTCGAAATCTGGCAGTGCGACGGCAAGGGCGTCTACCTGCACACCGGCGACAGCGGCAAGAAGCAGGACCAGCAGGACAAGAACTTCCAGGGCTTCGGCCGCTTCCTCACCGCCTCGAGCGGCGAATACTATTTCCGCACGATCAAGCCGGTCCTCTACACGGGCCGGGCCGCACCGCACATCCACTTCAAGATCAAGAAGGCCGGCAAGGAACTGCTGTGCACGCAGTGCTACATCAAGGGCTATCCCGGCAACACTCAGGACGGCGTTTACCGCGGCATCCGCGGCGAGAAGGCCCGCGCTGCCGTGGACGTCGAATTCACGCCGATCAAGGCCTCCAAGATCGGCGAGCTGGCCGCGAAGTGGGACATCGTCCTGGGCGTCACGCCGGCGGACGCGTGACCCGGCCGGCGATATCGGGCCACACAACACCTTCTCGGCCGTTACAATGAGGCGGAGGTGTCCCATGACCGCGCTACTCCAGAAGGCATTCGACGAGGCGGCAAAACTTGGTAACGCCGAGCAAGACTTGCTGGCTTCGCGATTGCTAGCCGAGTTGGCCGCCGAAGACGAATTCGACCGGACGATCGCCCGCACATCGGACAAGCTCGTCGGCATGGCTCGTGCCGCGCTCGCCGAGTACCATTCCGGACAGACAGAGGAACTCGACCCGGAAAAGATATGAACTCCCGGATCACGAAGCGTTTCCGGGAGCTCCTCGCAATACTGCCGGCCCACGTTCGCAATCAGGCGCGGGACGCCTACCGACTGTTTCGCGCGAATCCCTCGTACACCGGACTTCGTTTCAAGAAGATTCGCGACGACCCGCCGACGTATTCGGCACGGGTCGGCATCGGCTATCGGGCCGTGGGTGCGCTGGAGGGCGATTCGGTGATTTGGTTTTGGATCGGCTCGCACGCGGAATATGACAAGCTCATAAAGCAATTGTGATAGCCCAACCGGCACGTCCGCCCGTACCGGTTGCCCGGGTTCGCCGGTTTGCCCCGGCCGGTGCGGTTTTCCTCAAGCCGCGCGTCCTTCCGGCTCGATACCTGTCGATGATGCGACAGATTCTGCGCGCCGTGCCGCGGCTTCGCTCAGGAAACCGCGGCGCGAACGGTACGCCCCGACCACGGTTTGCCGAGTGGCGCCGTGACCTGTGCGCCATCGTTTTCGCGATCACGTCGGCGGCCAACCCGTTGCTCGCCCAAGTCCCGGGCGGCGCCAAGACCTACTTCACCAATCAACCGTCGATCGTCATCCCGTTCTCGCAGGACGGGCTCGCCCAAGTCAAACAGGTCAACCTGTTCTACTCGACCGACCAGGGCCAGAACTGGCAGTGGCACGACAGCGCCCCGCCGGGCGGCGCGAAGTTCAAAACCTTTCTCGCGCAGCAGGACGGCACCTACTGGTTCGCCGTCCAGTCGATCGACTGGCAGAACCAGCAAACGCCCGCGACGCTCGCGCAACTGATGCCGCAGGTGAAGATCGTCGTCGACCGCCGGCCGCCGTCGGTCCTGCTGCGGCAGGCGGTCACGGACCAGGCGAACCGCGTCGGCGTTGAGTGGGACGTCCGCGACGAGCACCTCGACATCCCCGGCCGCGGCAAGTTCGCCCTGGACTACCGCATCGAAGGCGTCACCGACTGGATCCGCGAGAACTCGGCCACGCCCGGCGCGAGCGGCCGCCAGCAATGGGAAGGCCTGACCGCCGGCCAGCGGATGACCGTCCGCCTCCGCGTCACCGACGCCGCCGGCAACGAGGCGAACGAACAGACCATCATCACGCTCGACGGCCGTCCGCAAGTCGCCCCCGGCGGTATCGGTGTCGGCGGCGGCGTGGCTCCCGAGACCCGCGACTCCGGCATCCACTACGTCGCCAGCCGGACGGTGAACATTCCGTACACGATCCCCAAAGTCGGCCCATCCGGCCTCAGCGCGTTCGACCTGTGGTACACGAAGAACGGCGGCCAGTCCTGGGAGAAGGCGCCGAAGAGCGACCCGCCGCCGGGGACGATGCCGGCCAACCCGGGCGAGTCGATCGTGCCGCCGCAGGGCTCGATGCGGTTCGAGGCGGACGGCGAAGGGCAGTTCGGCTTCCTGATCGTCGCCCGCAACGGCGTCGGCCTCGGCGACGCCGACCCGCGGCCCGGCGACCGCCCGCGCATCCGCGTCGAGGTGGACACGACCCCGCCGACTGTGCAAGTCCGCGCCCAGCCCGGCCGCGGCATGGACGTCCGCAACGTCGCCCTGACTTGGTCCGCCGACGACAAGAACCTGCCCGACCGCCCGGTCCAACTCCAGTACGCCGAGGCCAAACCCGGCGCGCAGCCGGCCGACGGCGACTGGAAGCCGATCCCGGTGCTACCCGACGCACAAACCGCCCGCGGCGGCCACACCTGGACGATCGGCCGCGA